>NZ_JAVQNR010000031.1:0-71625 GCF_031799005.1 Acinetobacter sp. V102_4
TTAACCAAGCTGAATGTACAAGAAGGCGATATTGTTCAAAAAGGCGAAATTCTTGCGCAATTAGATCCCACCCGTTTTGCATCGAATGTCGGTGAATCAAGATCTTTGCTTATTTCTGCTCAGGCAACAGCTTCACGTTTGCGTGCAGAAGTAAACGGTACGCCCTTGGTTTTTCCTGAGATTGTGCTGAAAGAACCAAAACTTGTACATGAAGAAACAGCGCTATATCGGTCTCGTCGTGCAGATTTAGAACAGACCATTGCAGGCTTAAAACAAGCTTTACAACTGGTACAACAAGAGCTGGCAATGACCGAACCGTTAGTTGCTAAAGGCGCGGCCAGTGAGGTTGAAGTTTTACGTTTACGCCGTGAAGCAAACGACCTTAGAAATAAAATGAATGATGCGCAGAACCAATATTTCGTAAAGGCTCGTGAAGAGTTATCTAAAGCCAATACCGATATTGAAACGCAACAACAAGTCGTACTGGGTCGTACTGACAGCTTAGATCGTGCTATTTTTAAAGCACCAGTACGCGGTGTTGTAAAAGAAATTGCGGTCACTACCCATGGCGGTGTTATTCCGCAAAATGGCAAGTTGATGACCATTGTACCGATTGATGAACAGTTGCTCATTGAAGCGCGTATTTTACCGCGTGACATTGCATTTATTCGACCGGGACAAGAAGCACTCGTTAAGATTACTGCCTATGACTATTCAATTTATGGTGGTTTAAAAGGTAAGGTTACAGTTATTTCCCCAGACACGATTCGTGATGAAGTTAAACAAGACCAATTCTATTATCGTGTTTATATCAGAACCGATTCAGACAAGCTTTATAATAAACAAGGTAAGGCATACGGTATTACACCGGGTATGGTGGCAACTGTAGATATTCGTACTGGTCAAAAAACGGTACTGGATTACTTGCTTAAACCATTTAATAAAGCCAAAGAAGCATTACGAGAAAGATAATAAAAAAGCCCCGAGATTCGGGGCTTTTTTTATGGGTTTGATTCTATTAAATTCACGTTATAATTTGATTTTTATTATGCTTTATTTAATTTATGGCTTTTACGATTGCATCACCCATTACGTTTGAAGAAGAAATTAAAAAGAGTAGATTTCAAGCTATCGCTGCACCAGTAGAAAATGAACAGCAAGTTAAAGAATTTTTAGAACAAAACAAAGATATCTCGACAACTCATCAATGCTGGGCATGGAAAATTGGCCATAATGTTCGCTTTAACGATGATGGTGAACCTTCAGGAACAGCAGGGCGTCCAATCTTGGCAACCATTGAAGGGAATGACCTGACGAATATCATTGTAATGGTTAACCGCTGGTATGGTGGAATAAAGCTAGGGACCGGCGGCCTTGTAAGAGCATATGGCGGTTGTGCTGGACAATGTTTGCTATTGGCTGAGCGTATTGAACTCATTGCAAAGAAAACGATTTATTTTTCCTGCCACTTTAATGAGTGGGCCATATTTCAATATGAGCTTACTCAACAACAAATTGAATATCAGGAAACCTATACTGCAACGGGTGTAGATATCGGAGCAAGACTACAAATACATCAAATTGAACCACTTGCCTTAAAACTCAGAGATGTAACGCGTGGTCGTGAAGAATTAAAAATTGAGGATGAATTAACCGATGACTGATTCCTTACTCAAATATCGGGAACAACATAAGCACCGTTTAAATTATATGCCATGGTTATATTGGACTTTAAAACCTAAAAATCGTGCTTGGGCCGAAGAGTGGCAACAAGAATATCAGGCTTATTTGATGGAGATGGAAACAGTTGAGATTGGTAAAAATTGTTTTATCTCGCCCTTAGCTCATATTTTTGCTGAACCAGGACGAAAAATTATTATTGGTGATAATTGTTTTATTGCAGCAGATTGCAGTTTGCATGGACCAATTGAAATTGGTAATGAGGTCGCGATAAATCATCATTGTATTTTAGATGGGGGGCGAGCCGGCATAAAGTTGCATGATCAGGTACGTATTGCTGCATATTGCCACTTATATGCATTTGATCATGGCATGCAGTTAGACCGTCCACTTTACCAGCAACCTGTCACCTCCAAAGGAATTGAAATTGAGCAGGACGTTTGGTTAGGTGCACATGTGGGTATTAAAGATGGTATTAAAATAGGTAAGCATGCTGTAGTTGGCATGAATAGTATGGTGACAAAAGATGTGGAACCGTACCATATTGTAGGTGGCAACCCCGCAAAATTTCTTCGTTTAAGGGAATAATGCAGTCTCAAGAATGTAATAAAATGTTTGATCTTTAAACAAAAAAGTTGATTTTTATACATAAACCTTAACATACCAATTTTTATCTATGTTAAGTTAAAGCTAAGTTTTAAGAATAATCTCCAAGGCAAAAGACCTGAAGAAGAGAGGCTGACATGAACCGTGTTATTGCGTGTATTGACTCATCACCGTGTATTAATGCTATTGCCGATGCAGCAGCATGGGTTGCTAAAGCAACCGGACGAGAACTTGTATTATTACAAATTCTAGACTATTACCCTGCAAGTTATCATCTTGGTGAAATTAGTGGAGTAATTGGCTTTGAAAGCAATGCAATGCTGCTAAAAGAGTTAGCTGAGCTGGAACAAAAACAAAGTGAACTCGCTTTAGACTATAGCAATAATTTACTCCGTCATATTTCTGATCTTATTAAAGAAAAATACGATATTACATGTTCAAAAATTCAAGAAAAAGGTGATTTTTTAGAGCAAAGTTTTAATCTCTTGCATGAAAATGACATCGTAATTTTAGGTCGAGTCGGGGAAAGAGCTGCCGAAAAACAGAAACCAATTGGTAGTAATGTTGAAAACTTTATTCGTGGAGCCAACTGTACTGTTTTGACCATTGGTGAAAACTTTAAAATACCGACAAGATTTATTTTTGCGTATGAATATTCACCAACTTGTCAAAAAATGATGCGCCGCATTGCTCAAAGTGATTTATTGCGAACACTGCAATGTCATTTGGTTTATGTCGGTGATCACCCAGAAGTACTCAATGAACCTGAGCATTACCTTAAACAAGCGGGCATAGATGTAGTGACCGTATATCGCTATGGTGATGTTGCACAAAATATTTTAGAGTACCAACAAGAACATGGTATTCAAATCATTGTGCTAGGCGCATTTAGTCATAGCAAAATTCATCAGTTCTTCTTGGGAAGTATTGCAACAACCGTATTCCGAAATGCGACTGTACCATTGCTAGTAGCTAAATAATTAGATTTGCATATAGTTATCCGCAAATCTTGTGGATAACTATATGGAAAAGCAACTGTAATAAAAGTAATTTATTGATTATAAATAATAAAATAAAAAAGACGATTTTTTAACCATTATTTCACAATTGCAATTGCGAAGCCATCATGGCCTTTTGAGCCAACTGTTTGTAATGCTGTACAAGACAAGATTTGTGGATGGTTTTCGAGGGCTTTAAACATTTCACGGATGCCTTCAATACTTGGTTTTTTATTATCTGGATTTAAAATATCACCTGCGCGAATCACATTATCAAGCACAATAATCGTACCTGATTTAGAAAATTTTAGGCTCAACTCTAAATATTCCGGATATCCCTGTTTATCTGCATCAATGAAAATAAAATCAAAAGGCTCGATAGATTGAGGATCAATCTCAGAAAGAATATCTGCTGCACGACCAGTTTTAAGTTCAACTTTTACAGGAAGATTTGCATGGTCGATATTTTTTTGTGCCATTTCTGCGTGAGTGTCGCGGCCTTCTATGGTCAGTAAATAACCATCTTCAGGTAACGCACGGCCTAACCAAATTGTACTATATGCAGCAAAGGTTCCAATTTCTAAAACTCGTTTGCATTTATTCATTTGAATAAGCATCTGCAAGAACATTCCTTGGTTAGGAGCCACTGCAAGATGATTTGAGAAGCCGTGTTCGTCGGTATTTTTTAATGCATATTCGAGTCGCGGGTCTTCGGGAATTAAATGTGAATCGATATATTCGTCAATGTCTGTCCACATCTGCTGCATAATCAAATTTACCTATATGTTGATAGGGGTATTTTAAACGTTTATGCCTAGAGTGCAAAAATCTTCGTTTGAAGAAATTTTGGTTGATTATTGAATGAGCAAATTAATTTTTCTGAGTTACCGACCCAAATTAAACAAGGAGTATAAAAAGGTTCATTTCTTGCTTATTTTTATCAATGTGTAGTTAGGGATGTATAAATGAGAATTACGTTGTGTGCTTTTACAAGTGTAGATTTTGAAGAGGGTATTGAGGTTTATTGTTCAGCTTTTAGTAATGAGCCATGGAATGAGCAGTTTGATGATTTAGAGCCAATTAGAAAATATTTTGAGAGATATTTTCAATATTCATCTTCTTTTGGCTTTTGTGCAAAATGGGGAAACCAATTAATTGGTGTGGGAATGGGGCATATTCATCCCACTATACAAGGACTTCGTTATTATCTAGATGATTTTTTTATTCATCCCCAATATCAGGGAAAAGGAGTTGGTTCTAAGCTTTTAAAGTATATAGAAGGAAAGTGTAGAGAAAATAATATAGAAACCATTGTTTTGCACACGTTAAGAGCATCTATTTCCGAAGATTTTTATAAAAAGCATGGCTTTAAAAATCGCTCAAAACTCATCTCTTTAGCCAAACGTTTGTAATGGGTTTAAGTGAAAACTCCTTTCGATTGAAAGGAGTTTTTTAATTTAAAAATTACACATCGAACTGCTTCGAGTTAAATCGGGTCCCCAAGTACGATAGCCTTGAGTATCGATATGAATTTGTCCGGAGCTATATAAACCAATACCCATATTTAAACTTTGGCCATGCTGAGCCCAGAATTGGCAGAGTTTAAACTTGGTATTTTCAATAAATGCATAATCTTGAGCTTGTGGAAACTCAGGACCAATACGGAAATCGATTGCAGAGTTAAATAAATGCTTAGAAGAGCTTGCGCCACCAGCACATTCATTTAAAGGTAAATCTCGGTAAACCGAGGTTACTTCAAAGTCTGTTAGAACTTTTGACGCAACTAAATATTTAAATACGCGTAGGGTCGATAAAGAATTTCCCCAAAGTTCGCGATTAGGCACAGCATATTCTGAACGCCCACATTTTTGCCAATCACGTGCTGAACGTAATAACTCAAAACTTGGCACAATGCCCGCGACATTATTTCGGGTTAAGAATTTTTCATATTCACGAACACGTTGGTAATTTTCACCAGAACTTAACCAACCTCGATAAGATGTAGGCTCAACTTTAGGGGGAATCGGGCGCTCGATAATAACGCGCTCTTGTGGAATAAAGATTCGTTTACCACTTGGAGAGGTTTTGCCTGTTGTTGTGTGTTGGGGAGAGCTGACACAACCTACCATAACCGCTGGGATTATGCATAAGGGCACCATACTCTGCAAAAACTTCCGCATAAGAAAAATTAAGCACTTATAAATATTGCGGCTATTTTAATGCAAAACAGTGCACAAATTACGAGGAATTTGCAATGAAATGTTTGAATAGGGTATAAAAAAAGATCAGCGGTTGCTGATCTTTTTTGAAATTACTTTTCAAGATATTGTAATTTATCAGGTTTGCCGTTCCATTCTTCACGGTCAGCCGGTTGATCACCAATTTGAGTAATGTTAGGCCATTTTTGAGAAAGATCAGCATTGAGCTCAATAAACACTTCTTGACCTTCTGGTAACTCATCTTCAGAGAAAATTGCATTTGCCGGGCACTCTGGTTCACATAATGCACAGTCAATACATTCATCCGGATTGATCACTAGGAAATTCGGACCTTCGTAAAAACAGTCTACAGGACAAACTTCTACGCAATCTTGGTATTTACATTTAATACAATTTTCAGTGACAACAAAGGTCATGGCGACAGCTACCTAAAAAATATGGTTTCATTTCGAATAGCTTATTTTAGGCAAAAAAGGGGTAAACAAACAATTGCTTTTATTGATATTCTTTATTCATGCATATGAAGATAAGTTAATACGTTGATAATCAAACGGATCTTCCATCCTTAAGATGGGTTAATCTATAAAATGAAAATAATAATATATTTTATAAAACAATTACTTAAAAAATATTTCCTTTAAATATTCAGATGTCATTTAAGTCAAGCCATCTATTTTATTAAATGCCTTAATTTCTCATTTTTCTTTTACAAATTTTGATTTTCTGCTTTTTTTGTTGAAAATCACTTAAATCTGTAGAACTAAAGGGTACAGAGCAAATGAATATCTTCAGGTTCTAATTGCCAAAGTTGTTGATCTGGAGCACTTAGAGGTTGTGCGCCATGTTTGATATAGAAGTCTACAGTGCGCCGACTTGGAGTTGCTGAAATATACAATTGATTTGCACTGAGTTGGTTGGCGGACTCTTTTGCGGCTTGCATAAGTTTGGCACCAATGCCTTTACCTTGTTGGTCTGCATCGACATAGAAATAGTGGAGTAATTTCGCGTGAGGGTAATCCGCTATAAGTTGATTTGAGACTACGCTCACACCAACCAGTTTTTCAGAAGCATCAAATGCGCCAACAAATATTGAACCTTGCTCAAAGAGTTGTTTTAGTTTGGGTGGGTCATTTTCTAAATGATATAAGTCCCAATGTTGGACATCAAAAAAACAATCAACCAATTCTAAGTGTTGTTGATTTTGAATATACATTTGAGTGATTAATTCACGGCGGCTAATCTGCTGCCAAATAAGATCAATTTCTGAACTTTGCAAAGATCTTAAAATCATATAAATATTATTCTCCGAGATGAATAAGCAGACCTAAGCCTGCTTATTCAGACGTGATTTATTAGGATTTTAGTGCAGCTTTTAACTCGTAGAGCTGCTCAAGCGCCTGACGAGGTGATAAGTTATCGACTTCAATTTGTTTAAGTAAATCTAGAGCAGGGGATGAAACCTCTATTTCGACAACTTTCTCTATGACTTGTGAACCAGCGTTCGCATCTGGTGGTGCAAACAAATCATTTTGAAAGCTCGTTTGTAGATGTTGCTGCTGCTGTTTCTCTAAAATACGTAAACGTTTTTGAGCTTCTTTAATCACATTGGCAGGAATACCCGCTAATTTTGCGACCTGTAAACCATGACTTTGACTTGCAGGACCTTGCTGAACTTTATGCAATAAAATCAGGTTGCCGTTAAGCTCTTGTGCCGTGACATGGTAGTTATCAATTCCTGCTTCACCACCAAGTTCAGTCAACTCGAAATAATGGGTTGCAAATAGACATAAACATTTGACGCGTTTGGTTAAATCAACCACGCATGCCCATGCTAAAGACAAGCCATCATAGGTACTGGTTCCACGACCAACTTCATCCATCAAAACAAGCGATTGATTAGTCGCATGATGCAGAATTTGAGAAGTTTCTGTCATCTCAACCATAAAGGTCGATTTGCCTGTAGATAAATCGTCGGCTGAACCAATACGAGTGAAAATACGATCGATTGGACCGAGTTTGGCTGCTTTGGCTGGAATATAACTGCCGCAGTAAGCCAATAAACTAATTAATGCCGTTTGACGCATGAATGTTGATTTACCGCCCATGTTTGGGCCAGTAATGATTGCCATGCGGTGCTGAGCATCAAGGAAAGTGTCATTTGGTGTAAATGGAGCTTTATTTAATGCTTCAACTACAGGGTGACGGCCTGCCTGAATTTTAATGCCCGTTTCTGGGGTAAATTCAGGACGCGCCCAATTGTTTAAGCGTGCTTGATGAGCAAAGTTAGCAACCACATCAATTTGAGCAATTGCTGAACTCATCATTTGGAGATGAGCAATATTTTCACGAAGGTTTTCAAGTAAAGCTTCGAATAATGCTTTTTCACGTGCTAATGCACGCGACTCACTCGACAGGACTTTATCTTCAAAACTTTTTAGCTCAGGCGTAATGTAGCGTTCAGCATTTTTTAAAGTCTGGCGACGAATATAGTCAGCTGGAGCTTGCTCTGCTTGAGCACGAGTGAGTTCGATGTAGTAACCACTTACACGGTTATAACCGATTTTAAGTGTGTTAATGCCAGTACGTTCACGCTCTTTAATTTCTAAATCAATGAGGAATTGACCTGCATGATCGCGAATTTGGCGTAATTCATCGAGATCAGCATCATAGCCTTCTGCAATTACATTGCCATCACGAAGTAATACAGGTGGGTTTTCAACAATGGCCGCCATCAAATGTTGATGAAGCGCTTTAAAATCACCAAGTTCTTGATCAAGTTGAACTAATAGTTTGGATTTTTTCGCTTGAATGACTGGAGTTAATGCCGTTCTCAAAGCTGGAATTTGTGCACATGCATGACGAAGTTGTACTAAATCACGTGGTCGCGCACTGCCTAGTGCAACGCGGCTAAGCACACGCTCAATATCACCAATTTCTTTAAGCACTAAACGAACTGGGCTTTCATGATATCCCTGAATGAGTTGCTCAATGGCATCTAAACGAGCATCGAGTAATGCGGTATCACGAACAGGTTGCATCAGTGTACGGCTTAATAAGCGTCCACCCATTGCAGTTTGGCAGTCATTTACCAGTTGGAATAATGACGTGCCGTGTTCAAATAATGGTTCAATAATTTCTAGGTTACGACGTGTGATTGGGTCAAGCGCAATAAAGTCGGTGCTTTGTTCAAGTTGAATTGAACGAATATGCGGTAATGCAGTTTTTTGTGTTTCTTTTGCATAGTGAATGAGTGCAGCGGCAGCAGCTTTTGCTAAAGGCAATGGGTCTAAACCAAAACCTGAAAGCGTTGATACCGTAAACTGGTCACATAAGGTTTTTTGTGCATTATTTTGATTGAAGTCTACATTCGGGCGTTTGGTAACTGGACAATCTAAGTGTTTTTTAATTTGTTCGATAATATTCGTGTCGACCAAGTCTTCATCAATCAAGATTTCACTTGGCATTAAACGCGCAAGTTCGATAGGCAATTGTTCTGGCTTGTAATCTTGTTGTTGAACTTTAAAAATGCCTGCACTTAAGTCGAGTAAAGCAAAACCAATCTGATTTTGATGGATGCATAAAGAGACTAGGTTAGATGATTGATAACTGCTGAGTAATGCATCATCAGTTAACGTACCTGGAGTAAGAATACGAACAACTTTACGATCAACCGGACCTTTACCTGTCACTTCTCCAACTTGTTCGCAAATGGCTACAGTGCGCCCAGCTTTGACAAGACGTGCAAGATAACCTTCTGCCGCGTGATAGGGAACACCTGCCATTGGAATAGGTCGCCCACTCGCTTTACCACGATGGGTTAAGGTGATGCCTAAAAGTTTGGCTGCTAAATGAGCATCTTCAAAGAAGAGTTCATAAAAGTCACCCATACGGTAAAACAGCAACGCATGTTGATAGTCCGTTTTAACTTTGAGATATTGCTGCATCATAGGTGTATGAGAAGATAAGTCAGCCATGATTTCAGCGCTATTCATGCGTATTAAACCCTTAAAAAATCAATAATAAATAAGTTAACTTTGAAAGTTTGGTTGTCGAACCAATTCTAACAACTTCTGTGTAAATCTGACTTAATCTAAGAAAAAAGTATACCTTTGTAGTGTACCTTTTTTAGTGTCAATATTGAGTTAACAGTGTGTGAGAACTTAACTTAATTTTTCACGGTTGCTATCTTAACAAATTGAGGCTGATTGACAAAAAGGATTCCTAAAATGAGCGAGGAAATAAACAGCAAAAAGAAAGTGGCCTTATCAGCTCAAACTATCACTCAATTTCTGCTGTATGAAATCAATAAGCGCTCTTGTTTTAGTGGGTAAGTAACGGCGATTTGAATAAAGTGCGAACAATTGCAATGGAGCTGCCGATTGTTCAAACTCAACCTCGATTAACCGTCCATCACTAATGTAGGGTTGGCAGGCTTGTTTGGATAGAATTGCAAAACCGACACCTGATATCGCAGCTTGTCCTGCCATCTCTCCGCTGTTTACTCGATAATGCCCTTTAACCTTGATGGTCTCAAATTCCCCCTTTTTATTCACAAATTGCCAGGGAGCACCTTTGAGTGCACTTACCGTTGTAATACAGGGTAATTCTTCAAATTGCTGGATATGAGTCGGGGTACCATAACGCTGAACGACGGAGGGGGCTGCAACAATGGTGCAAGGGATAGTCACCAAATGACGGGCGATGTAGTCACTGTTATCCATCTGACCGCGGGTAATAATGATAGCTAAATCTAGATCATCTCGCAGAGATTCAAAACCGGATAAATTTGTGATACAGCTGATCTCTAGGTCTGGGTACTGAAAGGCGAAATTGGCAATAACAGAACCCAGCAATGCAGGACCTATTTCATTGGGAATACAGATACGTAATGAACCCTTGAGTTGCATTTGCCGCAACGTTAACTCTGTCTCAGTTTGCTCAAGCGCCTCCAGTAATGGCTTTGCTCGGGTATAGAGTAGCTGCCCCGCCTGAGTGAGTTTCATATGTCGAGTGCTACGCTCAATGAGCTGAAGATCCAGTTTTTCTTCTAACTGAGAAATATAGCGACTAACATTTGATGTCGGCATTTCAAGGATTTTCGATGCCCCAACAAAACTTTCTCTTTCAACCACAGCAATAAACACTTTCAGGGTATTAAAATCCAGAGCTGGACGCATCAATTATCCCATATTTGATAATAATAAGTGCCATTTCTACCATATAATAAACACCATTGATAGTAGTTAAACTTGGATATCTTTCATCCATAGGTTGCTTGCTATGCCTCCGGTCACGCAGACATTTAATCATAAATCTCTCATGCGGATAGCCATTGTAATTGCTTTTGTTCAGTTCACGAATGCACTGGAATATATGGTGTTCAACCCTGTTTTTGTTTTTATGGCAACAGATTTCGCAGTGCCTGTATCGTTCTCAGGCTATGTGTCGGGTATGTACACACTTGGTGCGGTCCTTTCGGGAGTTATTGCCTTTTACTGGATTGGTCATTTCAATAAGAAAAATTTTTTAATCGCTAATATGGCGCTATTAGGCCTACTCACACTTTTGACTACATTCACATCCAGTTATAGTCTTCTGCTCGCACTACGATTCTGTGCAGGGCTGGTTGGTGGTACGACCATGGGTGTGGGTATAAGTATATTGATAAACAACGCACCGCCTAACTTGCGCGGAAAAATGTTGGCGACGGTGATTGCGTCATTTTCGATAGTAAGCATTGTAGGAATGCCCACCATATTATTTCTGTGCACACATCATGGTTGGCATGTAGCTTTGTGGCTAATAAGTGCATTGTGTGTGTTGGCATTGCCATTGATTGTATCCATCATACCCCAAGACCCAGTTTCTTTAGATACGTCTTCTAAGCTGCCTCTCGATATGGATACTTTACTGTTCGCCTCGAGTAATGCGCTTGTACAGTTTAGTCCTATGCTGGTTATTCCTATTCTGGCGCCATTAATGATACAGCAGCTAGGCGCTTCGCAAGATCTACTACCTTGGCTTTTCTTCAGCGGGGGCGTGATAGGTTATTTGTCTACAAAAATCACAGGGGCGTTAACCTCTCATTTTTCTGCTTTGATGCTGGCTACAGGTTCTACCATCGTCTTTATATTGAGTTTGCTGATACCAATTTTAGGCTATCAGCATGCAACGTTATTTATTACTTTATTTCTCGGCGCATCTTACAGTCGTTTGGTGTCATCTTCAGTGGTTTCGATTCAGTTTCCTGATGATAGGCAACGAGCTGGATTCTCTTCATTACAGACATCAATCATGTATCTGGTTACAACCATCGCATTCTTTCTGTCTGCTTTTCTATTACCTGATCATGGTATGGCACCACAAAATGTAAACAAGTTACTGATGATATGTGCAATTTCAGCAGCAGGATTCCCAATTATCGTTATTATTCTGCAAAAGAAACTGACTAAACGTTTTGATCCAACATAACTCTAAAGTTGTTATTTTTCGATCCATTAAAACGACAACAACTAATGTAAAAAAACTGATGGATAAATTGAATATCCATCAGTTTGAGTTCTATTTATAAATCACGAGCAACTAAAGTTAAAATGTCGTAGGTTGCGACAAGTTCACCACGCTGGTTTTTGACTTTAATATCCCATACCACAACCCCATGAGCAGGCTGAGACGGGTCTTTTTGTGGCTTAGGCGTTTTTTGTTTACAGGTTAATTCAACCTGAATAGAGTCACCGATTTTAACTGGTTCAACAAAGCGTAAGTTGTCCATACCGTAATTAGCGATAACAGGGCCTTGTGCTGCATCTACAAACAAACCTGCTGCGGCAGAAACAATAAAGTAGCCGTGCGCAACGCGTTCACCAAAGAAAGACTCGGCAGCTGCAATTTTGTCGGTATGTGCATAGAAGTAATCACCACTTAAACCAGCAAAATTGACAATATCTGCTTCACTTACGGTGCGACGCGCCGTTAATAAACGTTCACCAATGACTAACTCATCAAACGACTTTTTAAAAGGATGTACACGGTCTTCGTTAACTTTCGAGCCAGCAGTCCATGAGTGAGTAATTTGTGTCAGGCTATTTGGAGAACCTTGAATTGCTGTGCGCTGCATATAGTGTTTAACCGCGCGAATACCACCTAACTCTTCACCGCCACCTGCACGACCAGGACCGCCATGTACTAAATGCGGAAGTGGAGCACCATGTCCTGTACTTTCTTTAGCTGACTCTGCATCGAGTACATGCACACGTCCATGCCAAGGTGCAATTTTTTGAATAATCTGTTCGATATTCTCATCATTATTTTTAACGACTGAAGCCACTAAGCTACCTTCACCACGTGAAACAAGGTCGGCAAGCTCTTCAATGTTGCTATATGGCATGAGGGTACATACAGGACCGAAAGCTTCTGTGGTATGCACATGTGTCGCTTGTAAAGGTTGCTCACATAACAATAAAGTTGGAGCGAAAAAAGCACCTTTTTCAGGGTGATCTGCATTAAATGTAAAGCTATCGTTGCCACCAAAAACAATTTTTGCGTCTTTGCTGAGTTCAGCAACTTTTTCTGAAACGTCATGTTTTTGTTTAATGCTCGCTAAAGCGCCCATGGTGGTTTCTTCTTTTTGCGGGTCACCCACCACAACTTTAGCAAGTTTGGCAGTTAGCTTCTCTTGCACAGTGGCTAACAAGTTTTCAGGAACGAAAGCACGACGAATTGCTGTACATTTTTGGCCTGCTTTTGTGGTCATTTCACGGAAGACTTCACGCACAAACAAATCAATCGTTTCTTCATTTGCTTCAGGGCTTAAAATTGCGCTGTTTACCGAGTCGGCTTCCATGCTAAATGGAATCGAATATTTATTTAGGTGAGGTTGGTTACGTAGTTTTTGGCCTGTGTAGGCAGAACCCGTAAACGTAACACAATCTTGTGGACCTAGATGCTCTAACAGGTCATATGTTTGACCGCAAATTAGTTGTAGTGAGCCTTTTGGTAATACATGAGCCTCTTCAATGGCTTTTACAACAGCTTGAGTTAATTGAGAACCATCGGTTGCTGGTTTAACAATACATGGCACACCTGCCAGTAAAGTTGGTGCAATCTTTTCAAGCATTCCCCAAATTGGGAAGTTAAAAGCATTGATATGAACTGCAACACCCGCTTTAGGGCTTAAAATGTGTTTAGCACCGAAAGTGCCATTTTTAGATAATTGAATCCAGTTATCTTCGGTAATAATTTTTTCATCATTGAGTTCACGACGAACCAGACTTGAATAAGCAAATAATGTCTGGATACCGCCTTCAATATCAATCCATGCATCTTTACGAGTTGCACCTGTTGCATACGCAAGTTTGTAGAACTCTTCCTTGCGCTCAAGTAAGTGTTGGGCAATTTGTTTTAACGCATTTGCACGTTGGTGAAACGTCCAGTTTGCTAGTTCTGAGCCGTTTTGTTTGGCATATTGAACAACACGTTTCATATCAATGCCATGACTACTTACAGCATAAATAGCTTCACCTGTAATAGCATGGAAAACAGGGCGTAGTTCTTCACTCGTCGAATGCCATGTTCCATAGGCATAAGAAGCAAGGTGAGGTAGTTGATGCTCAGACTGCTGAAAATCTGTGTCAGTTGTGGTTCCTTCTAGGTGTGCTTGTTCAAGCATGACCAAACTCCTTTTTATGTGATACATCAATTATAAAAATTGCAAAAATATGATTCATAATTTCAGATTAATTTATCTAAAAGTCAACTTTATTTTAATTTTTAAAAGTAAAAAAGTTTTTTAAATTTGATTAATATTTATTTATTTCAATTATTTAATGTGATTTTGGTGGGTGGATTTAATTTGATACTAAAAAATAGGTTGACTTTGTTTTTAGTGTATCGAAAAATAGATTTAAGGGTGATGCCTACAGGGAATGAAAGAATGGAAAACAACTACCAGAAATTTGAACAAAATATTGCCAATGACATTACGATCGAGGCTAAGGATGAAATGCCCGATGCCTATCGTAAAACATTGATTCGTCAAATTGGGCAACATGGCCATTCTGAAATTGTAGGTATGTTGCCTGAAGGGAACTGGATTACTCGTGCGCCAACTTTAAAACGTAAAGCGGTTTTGTTGGCGAAAGTACAAGATGAAGCGGGTCATGGTTTGTATTTGTACAGCGCGGCAGAAACCTTAGGTGCTGACCGTGATGACATGATGGAAAAGTTGATTGATGGAAAAATGAAATACTCATCAATCTTTAACTATCCAACTTTGACTTGGGCAGATGTCGCTGCGATTGGCTGGCTTGTCGATGGGGCAGCGATTGTAAATCAGGTTGCACTTTGCCGTACTTCATATGGGCCATATGCACGTGCAATGGTACGTATTTGTAAAGAAGAAAGTTTCCACCAACGTCAAGGTTTTGAAGCGATGATGGCTTTGGCAAACGGTACACCAGAACAAAAACAAATGGCACAAGATGCAGTGAATCGTTATTGGTGGCCTGCACTCATGATGTTTGGCCCAAGTGATGAGCATTCTCCAAATAGCGCACAAAGCCTGGCGTGGAAAGTCAAACGCTTTGGTAATGATGAATTACGTCAAAAGTTTGTCGATAACACCGTACCGCAAGTGTTGCAGCTTGGCTTGGAAGTACCAGATCCAGATTTAAAGTTTAATGAAGAAACAGGCCACTATGAGTTTGGCGAGATCGACTGGCACGAATTTAATGAAGTGATTGCTGGACGTGGACCATGTAATCACGAGCGTATCGAAGCGCGCCGTAAAGCATGGGAAAACGGCAAATGGGTTCGTGATGCAGCAGTGGTCTACGCTAAAAAACAGCAGCTAGAAGCGAACAAAGTGGCTTAACAAGATTTATGGAAAAATTTGAGGAAATCAAAATGGAAGATAAAAACAACTGGTCACTCTACGAAGTATTTGTCCGTAGTAAACAAGGCTTAAGCCACCGTCATGTGGGTAGCTTAAGAGCACCAGATGATGAAATCGCACTTCAACATGCACGCGATGTTTATACACGTCGTAATGAAGGAATTAGCATTTGGGTGATTCGTTCTGAACTCATTAAGTCTTCACAGCCAGATGAAAAAGCTGAATTTTTCGATCCTTCTCTAGACAAGGTTTATCGTCATCCGACTTTTTACCATATTCCAGATGGCATTGAGCATATGTAAGGGGTTGGAAAATGAATCATTCAGTTTTATCTAAATTCTTATTACATATTGGCGACAGTCAACTGGTTTTATCGCAGCGTTTGGCTGAATGGTGCGGACATGCACCTGAGCTTGAAGTTGATATTGCTTTAGCAAATATCGGTTTGGACTTATTAGGTCAGGCAAGAAACTTTCTGACATTGGCCGGCCAATATGATGAAGCTAAACGTGATGAAGATCAGCTTGCGTATTTCCGTACAGAACGTGAGTTTCTAAACTTATTGTTATGCGAACAACCGAACGGTGATTTTGCGCAAACGATTGTACGCCAGTGGTTGATGGATCATTACCATCTTCATTTATTTACTGCTTTAACCCAAAGCTCGCTTCCTGAATTAAGTGCGCTTGCTGTGAAATCTTTAAAAGAAGTGAAGTATCACATTCGTTTTTCGACAAGCTGGATGGAGCGTCTAAGTTTAAGTACAGATGAAGCGCATCAACGTGTGCAAGATGGATTAAATAATTTATGGCGCTTTACCGCTGAGTTATTTGAACTTAATGCAGACGAACAAGCATTAGTCGCACAAGGCGTGATTCCAGATTTTTCAAATGAAAAAGAACAATGGAACCAAACCATTGCAGATGAGCTTAAGCGTTTTGAATTAAATGTTGCTGTTAATGGCTCTTATCGCCGCGGTGCGAAACAAGGGTTGCATACTGAGCATTTAGGTTATTTGTTGGCTGAAATGCAAAGTATTCAAAGAACTTATCCAGGAATGACTTGGTAAGACAAGGAGGTGAGCCATGCACATGATTCGTCATTGCATCGACCAATGTTGGGATGTTCTACAAACGGTAAGTGACCCTGAAATTCCGGTTTTATCTGTTGTGGATTTAGGCATGATTCGGGGCGTAGACATTAACGATCAACAAGAAATTGTAGTTCGTCTAACGCCAACATATAGCGGTTGCCCAGCAACAGATATGTTAAAAGCACAAATTGTTGAGGCATTTACCGCAGAAGCGTTGACCCCAGTCAAAGTGATGGTCGATTTATCAGAAGCATGGACCACGGACTGGATGTCTGAAGCGGGTAAAAAGAAACTTCAAGTTTATGGCATTGCACCACCTGAAGGGTTGGCACATCAGTGCGGTACGCATGTTCATTTGATTGATGGTGTCGAGTGCCCACGTTGTAAAAGCCGACATACCCGACTGTTAACAGAGTTTAGTTCTACCGCCTGTAAAGCACTTTATAAATGTCAGGACTGTCTTGAGCCTTTTGATTACTTCAAATGTATTTAAGTCTTTAGATAAGGAAATCAGCCATGAGCCAATTTGTACCATTAAAAGTAAAAAGTATTACGCCTCAAACCGATCAGGCAATTTGTATTGCATTTGACGTTGTACCTGAACAACAAGAACAATTTCAATTTCAACCGGGGCAACACTTAACCATTCGCCATTTAACTGAAGCGGGTGAAATCCGCCGTTGTTATTCAATTTGTAGCTATGCGGGCAAAGAAGACATCAGTATTGCGGTTAAAAAAATTGATCAGGGGCAATTTTCACATTGGGCAAATGACCATTTAAAAGTAGGTGATGTGCTTGAAGTGATGCCACCACAAGGCGTGTTTTTTCAAAAAGCAGCAAAGGCTGGTGGTCAAAACTATTTAGGTGTTGCTGCGGGCAGTGGTATTACCCCAATTTTATCGATTGTTAAGCAAGTTTTATTTGAACAACCTGAAGCTAAATTTACGTTGCTCTATGGCAATCGTTCGTGGAAACAAACCATGTTTGCCGAGCAAATTATGGATTTGAAAGATCAGTTTAAAGAGCGTTTTCAACTCATCAATATTTTTTCTCGTGAGTTCAACGACAGTGAACTGATGAATGGTCGCATTGACCAAGAAAAGCTTAAACAGCTTTTTGATTTTGATGTACTGGAAACGAGTTTTGACCATGTTTTTGCATGTGGTCCAGACGAAATGATGAATGCTGTAGAAAGCACTTTGCCAAATTATGGGATTGCAGCAGAGAAAATTCACACTGAACGTTTCCATACAGGGCAGGCTCGTAAACGTAGCGCTGAAGCTGATGCAAACCGTAAAGAAGAAAAAGTAAACATCATTTTAGATGGTCGTGAGCTGATTGTTTCTGTGGCTCAGGATGATGAAAGTATTCTTGATGCTGCTTTACGTGCTGGTGCTGATTTACCATATGCCTGTAAAGGTGGGGTGTGTGCGACCTGTCGTTGTAAAGTTGTTTCTGGTGAAGTCGATATGTTTCTTAACTACAGCCTTGAAAAAGATGAAGTCGAAAGAGGCTATGTGCTCAGTTGCCAGACCTTACCAAAAGGCCCAAATGTTCGTTTGAGTTTTGATGAATAGAGGCCTCTCATGCAAGAGTTAATCAAAGCCAGCACAGCAACTGACGGTGTTTTGTTATTAACCCTAAACCGTCCAGGAAAAAGAAATGCTTTAAACAATGCAACATTGCAGTGTTTATGCGAGTTGCTCGAAGAAGCTGAACATAATGCTCAAGTCAAAGCGGTGGTTTTAACGGGGAACGCTCAATGTTTTGCGGCTGGGGCAGATCTTAGCGAGCTGGCTGCAATGGACGCCGTATCTTTGCAACTCGATATTCGCCCGAAGCTTTGGCAAAAAATTGATGCGTTTAGTAAGCCACTGATTAGTGCCGTCAATGGCTATGCCTTAGGTGCTGGGTTTGAGTTGGTTTTATATTCAGATATGGTGATTTGCGGTGAAAATGCCCGTTTTGCTTTACCTGAAATTGGCCTTGGTATGTTGCCGGGTGCAGGTGGAACACAGCGTTTAGCGCGCTTGGTAGGGCAACAACTCACCATGCGCTGGGCCATGACAGGTGAAATGATTTCGGCAAAACAGGCAGAGCAACACGGCATTTGCAGTCAAGTGGTGCCGACTGAATTAACTGTTGAATATGCGGTTCAACTGGCAGCCAAAATTGCCAAACAAGCGCCTTTAGCGATTCGCGTGATTAAACAATCAATTAAAAGTATTCATGAAACGACTTTAAGTCAGGGACTCAAGTTTGAACGTCAAAACTTTGTCTGGCTGGCGGCTACAAAAGATCGAAACGAAGGGATTAATGCTTTCTTTGAGAAAAGAAAGCCAGTGTTTAGAGGTGAGTGATGGACTATCAAAATATTATTGCTGAAGAAAAAAATGGTGTTGGCTACCTAACATTTAACCGCCCAAAAGCACTGAATAGCTTTAACGTCGATATGCACCGTGAAGTTGCTGAGGTTTTAAATCTGTGGACTAAAAATCCGGATGTTCGCTGTGTCGTGATTAGTGGCGAAGGTCGCGGCTTTTGTGCAGGTCAAGATTTAGGTGACCGTGTAGTTGACCCAAATGCTGAAGCTCCAGATTTAGGATATTCCATTGAAACTTACTATAACCCGCTCATTAAAACGATTGTAAATATGCCAAAGCCTGTCATTTGCGCCGTAAATGGTGTGGCAGCAGGTGCAGGGGCAAATATTGCACTGGCATGTGATTTAGTCATTGCAGCCAAATCGGCAAACTTTGTACAAGCATTTTGCCGCTTAGGTTTGGTTCCAGACTCTGCGGGCACATGGTTTTTACCACGTGCTGTAGGCCATGCGCGTGCGATGGGTTTGACATTATTAGGTGACAAGCTCCCAGCAGAAACCGCAAAAGAATGGGGCATGATTTGGGATGTGGTTGAAGACGCCGAGCTTAAAACAAAAGTGACTGAACTGGCAGAACGTTTAGCAAAACAGCCTACTTTTGGTTTATCTCTTATTAAAAAAGCCATTCATCAATCAAGCAATAACACCTTTGATGAGCAAGTGCTATTAGAGCGTGACTTACAACGCATTGCTGGTCGTTCAGAAGATTATCGTGAAGGTGTGCAAGCCTTTATGAATAAACGTGAACCAAATTTTAAAGGGCGCTAAGCATGACAGATTTAGACTTATCTCGTGCCCGAATTGCCGTTATTGGTTCTGGCACCATGGGTATCGGCATTGCTCAGTTAGCCATCGTCAATGGGCACTCGACCATTTTATATGATTTAGATGCTCAAAAAGCGCAACAAGCCGCCCGCGGCTTAGAGCAGACGTTTAAAAAATTGGTTGAAAAGAGCAAGCTCACACAGCAACAAGCTGATGAAGCCTTAGCGCGTTTAACCGTGGCTAATCAAGTTGAAGCTTTAAGTGATGCTGACTTAGTCATTGAAGCAGTCGTTGAGAAAAAAGAAGTTAAACAGTCTTTATTTAAGCAACTCGCTGAAATTTGTAGTGCACAAACCATTTTTGCAAGCAATACATCTTCAATTTCAGTGACTGCAATTTCGGCTGGCATTGCTCACCCTGAGCGCGTGGTGGGTTTACACTTTTTTAACCCTGCGCCAGTGATGAAGTTGGTTGAAATTGTGCAGGGCTTAAAAACACCAAACAGCTTATGTTTGGCTTTAAAAAACTTGATGCTCGGCTGGAAAAAAATTCCGGTACTCACCAAGTCGACTCCCGGTTTTATTGTGAACCGAATTGCACGTCCGTTTTATGCTGAAGGCTTTAGAGCACTGCAAGAACAAGTCACCAGCTACGACCAGCTAGACTATGCCTTAAAGCAATGTGGCGGTTTTGCGATGGGGCCGTGTGAACTTACAGACCTCATTGGTCAAGATGTTAACTTTTCTGTGACCCAAAGCGTTTATCAAGAATTTTTTTACGAGCCACGCTACCGTCCAAGCCTAATTCAAAAAGAATTGGTCGATGCAGGTGCTTGGGGCCGTAAGTCAAAACAGGGCTTCTATAGCTATAACGAAAAAAATCAGTACGAGACATTTCAGCCTCAAGCTGTGGTTGCCAAGCCAATTGATGCACATATTCAGCTAAAAGGTACTTGGTCTCAGCTACCTGCTTTTTTAACGCGTTTAGGTTTTAAAAGTGGATCTGTGAACGATGACAATATCCTTCAAATTGATGATATCGACTTACGTTTAAGCCAAGGTGAATCAGCCAATATTCATTACTTAAGCCGTAAAGTGGTTTTGATGGATTGGCATCATGATTTCGAGCAGGCGGAGGCTTTAGTACTGAGTCATAACGAGCTTTGTGAAGCAAGTGATCTGGCAAAAGTTGAAGCTTACTTTGCACAGTTTGGCATGAGCGTGATGTGGATTAAGGACCATCCGGCACTGTTAACCCTGCGCACCATCGCTTTACTCATTAATGAAGCCTGCGAAGCAAGTTTACATGGTGTTGCGAGTCTGGAAGATATTGATAATGCCATGAAATATGGAGTGAATTATCCTAAGGGTCCTTACCAGTGGTTGACACAAATGGGCGGTGCTTATGTGCTCCAAACCTTAAATAACTTATATGCACTGTATGGAGAGGAAAAATATCGCCCGAGTATCTACCTCAAGCAATATGTAGCGAAAACTCAAAACATTGCTACTCAATATTCACGTGATATGACCGAATTTGCATAATCAGGAGTCAACATGGAAGACGTTTTAATTTGCGATTTTATTCGCACCCCAATTGGACGATATGCAGGTGCCTTAAGTGCTGTACGTGCAGATGATTTAGCTGCATTGCCCATCAAATATTTAAAAGATAAACATCCGAACTTACCGTGGAATACTGTAGACGAAGTATTTTTAGGATGCGCCAACCAAGCAGGTGAAGATAACCGTAACGTTGCACGTATGGCAACACTCTTGGCTGGCTTACCAGATGCAGTGCCAGCGATGACCGTCAATCGCTTGTGTGCTTCTGGCTTAGATGCAGTAGGACTTGCAGCACGTTCAATTAAAGCTGGTGAAGCACAGTTCGTTTTGGCAGGTGGCGTTGAGTCAATGAGCCGTGCGCCATTTGTACAAGCTAAACCAACCGAAGCGTTTAGCCGTACACCTGAAATTTATGACACAACTATTGGCTGGCGCTTTGTAAATAAACAACTTAAAGCTCAGTACGGCACAGACAGCATGCCGGAAACTGCCGAAAATGTAGCTGAAAAATATCAGATTAGTCGGGAAGACCAAGATGCTTTTGCATTGCGTAGCCAACAAAAAACGGCTGCGGCACAACAAAACGGTTTTTTTACCGACGAGATTTTGCCTGTTGAGATTGTAGATCGTAAGAAAAACGTGAACGTTGTTAATCGAGACGAACATCCGCGTGAAACGACACTTGAAGCACTCGCAAAACTAAAAGCGCCTTTTAAGAAAGAAGGCGGTTCGGTGACTGCTGGAAATGCCTCTGGTGTAAATGACGGTGCAGCGTGTGTGTTAATTACTAACCGTGAATTTGCAAATGCACATGGTTTAAAACCTTTAGCACGTGTGATTGGCATTGCAAGTGCAGGGGTTGAACCCAAATATATGGGTATAGGTCCTGTTCCTGCTGTGCAGAAAATTTTAAAGCAAACAGGTTTAACGCTAGATCAGATGGATGTGATTGAGCTGAATGAAGCATTCGCAGCCCAATCTTTGGCTTGTATGCGTGAACTTGGTTTAAAAGATGATGATGATCGCGTGAATCCAAATGGTGGTGCGATTGCGTTAGGACATCCACTCGGTATGAGTGGTACACGTTTAGTCATTACTGCAACACGTGAGCTAAAAAAACGAGGTGGACGCTATGCACTTTGCACAATGTGTGTAGGTGTTGGACAAGGTGTCGCACTGATTTTGGAAAATTTAAATTAATTCAGACGGTTTTAAAAATTACATAATGAGGAGAGAGGCGATGGACAGCCTTACAACGGATAATGTTGAACAATTAACACTTGCAGAGCTTAGAGCGCTGCAAACTAAACGGTTAAAACAAACCCTGACTTTTGTATATGAAAATAGTCCGGTGTATAAGAAAAAGTTCGATGAAGCGGGTGTACATCCTGATGACTTCGTAACTTTAGATGATCTGGCTAAGTTTCCATTTACAACCAAACAGGATTTAAGAGACAACTATCCGTTTGGAATGTTTGCCGTACCGCAAGAGCAAATTGTGCGTTTACATGCGTCATCGGGCACAACGGGTAAACCAACCGTGGTGGGTTATAC
This sequence comes from Acinetobacter sp. V102_4, assembly GCF_031799005.1. Taxonomy (NCBI): domain Bacteria; kingdom Pseudomonadati; phylum Pseudomonadota; class Gammaproteobacteria; order Moraxellales; family Moraxellaceae; genus Acinetobacter; species Acinetobacter sp. V102_4. The sequence goes on from NZ_JAVQNR010000031.1 coordinate 22,757, forward strand.
CCAAAAAGATATTAATACGTGGTCGGACATTGTTGCGCGTTGCTTACGCATGGCTGGTTTAACTGCCAAAGACATGATTCAGGTTGCTTATGGCTATGGACTATTTACAGGTGGTCTAGGCGCACATTATGGCGCTGAGCGCTTAGGTGCAACGGTTATTCCAATGTCTGGCGGACAAACTGAAAAGCAAGTTCAGCTCATTCAAGACTTTAAACCTACTGCAATTATGGTTACGCCATCGTATTGCGTCAGCATTATTGAAAAGCTCGAACAACAATTTGGTACTGCACGTAATACGTCTTTAAAAGTCGGTATTTTTGGTGCCGAGCCGTGGACCAACGAACTGCGCCGTGAAATTGAAGAACGCCTAAATATTAAAGCACTCGATATTTATGGTTTGTCTGAGGTGATGGGACCGGGCGTTGCGATGCAGTGCTTAGGTGAGGGCGAGGGATTAACCATTTGGGAAGATCATTTCTACCCGGAAATTATTAACCCTGAAACGGGTGAAGTCTGTAAAGATGGTGAACTTGGTGAGTTAGTCTTTACCACCATTACCAAAGAAGGCTTACCGATTATTCGTTACCGTACCCGTGATTTGACCCGTTTACTCGCTGGCGAAAATCTGGCGATGCGTAAGATGGATAAAATTGTGGGTCGTAGTGACGACATGCTGATTATTCGCGGCGTGAACGTTTTCCCGACCCAAATTGAAGAGCAAATTTTGCAAGTTCCACATTTAGTTCCAAATTATGAAATTTTGGTGACTAAAAAAGGCCATATGGATACTTTGCATATTCGTACAGAGATGTGTCATAACTGTACTATACAGGCCAATCAACTTGCTCAGGAGTTGATGAAACGCATTAAAACCATGATTGGGATTAGCGTTACTGTAGAAGTTGTTACAGAAGCGACCTTACCTCGTTCGGAAGGTAAGGCAAAGCGGGTAATCGATATGCGTCAGATTGCTTAACATCAAGATCATTCAGGGTATAGAATCTATACCCTGAAACTAAACGCCAAGACATGAGTATGAGTGCAAAAATACAGCAAATAATTGATTCTGTTGTAAAGAATGAGACCTTAAGTGGAACTTCGCTTATTTCGACAATTTTTGGAGATTCAGTACTTCATAGGGGTGGAAACATTAGTCTTGCAAGCCTGATTCAGTTATTAGAGCTGTTTGGTTTTAATGACCGTGCTGTAAGAACCTCTGTTTTTCGTTTAGTTAAAAATGATTGGTTATGTTCAGACAAAATTGGCAGAACCAGTTTTTATCGAATTACCGATTCAAGCCGTTCGACTTATTTGCAGGCCGAGCAACGCATTTATAACGACCAGATGAAAGAGTGGGACCATTATTGGGATCTTATTCTGATGTCTAGCCTCGACACCGAAAATAAAGCGTTGTTAAAGAAAGAACTGGAATGGTTAGGGTTTGCCAATATTTCGACAAACTTAATGGCTTATCCGGGGTGTAACCGTATTGAACTGCAACGGTTGTTGGTTGACTTAAATATGAGTGAGCAAGTGGTGGTGTTTAAAGCCGAAACATTGCAGCTCTTTAATAATTCGGTCGATACCATTGGTCGTATGCTCAGAACCAACTGGCCAATCGATGAATTACGCCAAAGATATCTACAGTTTCTCGATATTTTTAGAGAAATTGGCGTGTTGCTGATGCAGGAAAATGAACAACTAGAACCTGTTCAGGCCTTTCAAATTCGAACTTTGCTGATTCATTATTATCGACGGATTTTATTGAAAGACCCTGCATTGCCGCTTGAATTGTTGCCAACTGACTGGCCCGCGATTAGTGCACGAACTTTATCAATGAATATTTATAAAAAAGTATTTGAACCTGCGGATGAATACTTCTTGTCTGTTGCCGCAACAGCAGAAGGGCCGATGCCAAATGCCACAGCACATTATTGGCGCCGTTTCGGAGGTTTGGTGGCGACAAATGAGAGGTTAAATCATGCCTTGTTATAGTATTGATGGTGTTATTCCAGTCGTCAGCCCAGAGGCTTTTGTACATCCAACCGCTGTTTTAATTGGTGATGTGATTATTGAAGCGGGCGTATATGTAGGGCCATTTGCTTCATTGCGTGCCGATTTTGGTCGTATTCATATTAAGCAAAATGCCAATATACAAGATAACTGCACCGTACATGGCTTCCCACAAAGCGTGACTTTGGTTGAGGAAATGGGGCATATTGGGCATGGTACAACTTTACATGGTTGCCGCATTGGAAAAAATGTTTTGGTCGGCATGAACAGCGTAATTTTGGACTATGCAGAAATTGGCGAAAACACCATTATTGGTGCAAATAGTTTGGTCAAAACTAAAGATATAATTCCTGCAAATGTATTGGCAATGGGTAGTCCTGCCAAGGTTGCACGTGATTTATCAGAACAAGAAAAAAAGTGGAAAACCAGAGGCACGCAAGAATACATTGAGCTTGCACAGCGCTGCTTAAATTCAATGCAAGAAGTTCAGCCTTTAAGCTCGGAGTTGGATGACCGCCTGACCTATAAGGACTTTAGTTCTTCAAACTATCAGATTAAACAAGATAGTGTTTAACGGCTTTTAATCAGTCGATTTCAATACATATAGGTTCATAACACTTAGGGAATACTCGCACGAGTAGGGAGACGTTGTGCAAAAAATGGAAACTACAGCGGTTGATCAATTCGCAGAGCTATTGGGTGTACAAGTGCTGCATCGCAGTTTTGATGAAGCGCGTTGCAAGCTTAATGTGAAAGACGAACATATGAATGCATTGGGCGGCGTACATGGTGGAGTCATATTTTCTTTAGCCGATATTGCTTTTGCGATGGCTTGTAATGCAGGGGATGCGCTATATACAGGCCTACAGGCTGATATTCGCTATATGAGTGGTGCGAAAGATAGGATGTTGTTTGCAACGGCAACCAAGGTTGGCAGTAGTAAAAAATTTGCGCATTATGAAGTGGTGATAACAGACGGTTTGAATAATAGAGTCGCTTTATTTACATCTACGTGTTACAGACTTGCGCCGTGATAGGTGTTTGGAGTGTAGCGAGATTCAGAGCAGAACTTAATTAAAATAATAAAAGCGTTGAGAAAAGCTGATTATGTTCCAAAGCTTGGTCATTTCGTACTTAGCTTTGGCTTATTGAGAGGGGACTTGAGTTAGACTACATTTAAAAGCTACTCACTTTTATAAATAATGAGCTGTGAAGGGGCTTTATTTTTAGAGTCTAGATAAATAACACCTAAATTAACTTTTTTATAAAATCTGAATTCACGTTCATCACCTTTTAATCTTTTTATATTTCACCTCAGAATAGCCTATATTCTTTACTTTAAACCTATCAAAACTAATGTAAATTAAAGCAGCCATCTTAGAGTATTTCTGTATAGCTGGTTTAAAAACTAATATTTTTTTACGATTGGCTTTAATTTTAAACTAAATAACTGCATTATATGCAATTTAACAACTGGCACTTACACATGCATAAAGATTTTGAAAATATTTCATCTAAAAATTTATTTAATATTAAATATATTATTGTTTGTAAAAATACGGATAATATTCCAGAAATTTTAGAAAAGATCTTACATTTTCCATGGGATGTAAGGGAAATTTTTGACGTAGAAGAAGAAACACTATCTAAACTAATTGAAAAAGGAATAATTTTTCCAAATTATATAGTCATAGATGAAAAGAATTCAAATGAAATACTTAATAACTATAAAAAGCATTTATTTACTCTTGTAATTAAAACAGATAATATTAATGTTGAAAATATTGATCCGCTTTCTGATATTTTTTTGAGGATTAATCAAAATACATACAATGGATATAAAATATCATTATTTGATGTAATAAATTTTTCAGATTTAGAAAAATTTAATATCTACGCATGGCTTCGTAATAAAACATATCATTTTAGTAAAATTCTATTTCGTAATTATTTAGATGGTTACGAAGGGGAAAGTAAATTTATTGAAAAAATAAATAACCTGTCAGAAAATAAAAAGTCTGTTTTAGATCAAATAAATTTCTTAACAGAAGAAATGAATCAGGGGCTGTTTAAAAATAGTTTTGAAATAAAGAAAATAGACTTTAATGAAGTTATTTCGAATAAAGAATTTTTCTTATTAACAAATAATAAAAAGAAAGGTCTTATCATACATTCTTTTGAGGATAAATATTATTATTATGGAAAATATTCAAGAGTATTGCTGAGAGAAGAAAAAATTAGTAAAGAAAGAAAAAAATTAGCATTAACAAAAATCAATAGTATTCATAGTGTAGATAAAATTAAACATGAAATAATGTTTCCATTATTCTACTCAAAAATAAATAATTATTTATTTTACTCACTAGATTATGATATCAATCGGGTAAGACAAGAGGTTAATTTAATATCAAGTCATTGTAGACGCTATGATCCAGCATCTCCATCAAAAATAAAAATCCATAACCAATCTTTATCACATTTAGTGAATAACCTGAATATCAAAGTAAAAAAATATAAGGAAGTTAATGAACTGGTAGAAAATTTAAAGGATAAAGATTCATACTATAATTTAAAATCATATAGTACTCTCCCTTTAGGGTGGTTAAATATTGATGGATGTCCTCTCTGTTTAAGGCATCATTATAGCTTAGTACCTAGAAATAAAAATCAATTGGTTAGTACAAGAGAACTACTAATTGTAAAAGATAGTGCTTTTAAAATACTTATTATTCGGAGTTTTGATGATTACGATCACCTCAAATATAGCATGGAAAAAACTCTAGATATGTTTACATCCACAAATAAAAAATATAATCTCGATGATATAGATTTCATAAATGAGGCAGGAAAAGAGAAAATATTAAATTATAAGAATTCAGATATATATGCACAATATAGATTTGTTGATGTTGATTCTGAAGACGATCTAATTAGTACATTAAATAATTCAACTGAAAATATTATTATATTTGACTGCCATGGTACTACTCTAGATGATAAAGGAAATTATGGCTTATATTTATACGGTGAAAAAGTCAGCTTGGACTCATTAAAAACTAAAATAAATAAATTACCACCAATTGTCATATTCAGTAGTTGTGATAGCTTGCCAATGAATGCTAATCAGGATAACTCCACGGCTCAAACAGCTATTGATTTAGGTGCTCGCGTAGTCATTGGTACTTATTTACCAATAGATGGGTTTTTAGCAAGTATTGCAGTATCTAGACTAATACATAGACTAAAACAGTATGTTGATATTGCCCTAAAACATGTTGAAAAATTGAGTTTTAGTAATATATTCCAAGGATGGATGTTGATGAGCTACACTTTTGAAGTGTTGAAATTAATGGAAAATGATAAGTTAATAAAAGACGATGATTTTAGTAAAATTCATTTAGAGGTTAATTGTATTATTAATCCCTTACACCCCAATTGGTTTGAAAAATTTTTAGAAATTTTGCAAAAAAATATACAGATTTTTTCAAATCGTGATGATGTTCTTAATTATTTATGGAGTAATATTGCTATAACAGACTCTATGAAATATGTTTGTCTCGGCTTTCCTGAAAAAGTTTATATAGTAAATAATATTAATCAATTTGATTCCGAAATTTATGATATTATTTAAATATAATTTTTAAAAATAGTGATATGTAGGTAATATTTTCTTTAGATAGTTTGAATAATTGCTTTATAGATAATTTATTTAGAAACTTTGGTATAGCCAAGCTATAAGTTCTTTTAATTTTTTATGAGTAGATAGAGCCCCTAAACTATAGTTGTTTAGGGGTTTTCTTATGGAGTTAAATTAATTATTTAATTTTTCAAGAATATTTTATAGGCTAGAGTCGAAATATTATTTTTTGCTTGTTGAATTTTTTTATTGTGAATCAATTTTTTCAAAAAAAGTATATACATTTTTTCCATGAGTTCCAAAATTTATAACTGGTGTTGAAAAATTCAAAAATTCCTCAAATGTAAGAATGGTAAGTTTAATATTGCTAAATTGAGTTTGGAATCTTTTTTTGAAATCTTCTAAATTAGATTTTGTTTCTTCTATTTTTGATTCATCTTCAGAATGTTTATCAAAAGCTAAAAAAGCTTGATCTGGAGATATATATTTGATTAATTCTATAAATTTATCTGCTTCTCTATCAGTTAAAAAATATTCTGCTGTGCGCTTAGCTTCTCCCGCAAAAAAGTTACCATCATATATACCTAATAAGTCAATTTCATTAATATAATTTGATTTTTTATCATTATAGTAAATATTAACTTCTGGTAAATATAAAAAAGAGTTCATATAACTTATGTTTTGGATGTAATTTAAAGCCCACACTACAGGCAGTCCACTATGTTCAAATATTACTTTATGAACAAATTTGTTAAGTAAATATTCCCATGAGAATTCTTCACCAACTGGTATTGTATGATTCTCATTACATATTTCACAATTATTAGTTAGTTTAAGAGAATCAACAGTTTTTAAATTTTTATAACCACAATATCTACAGTTCCATGTATATATGGGATGGAAAATTTTAAATTTTATTAAATCGTCAAGAGCATCTTTAAAACATGAAGTTAAATATTGAGATGAGTGGAAACTTTTTTTAAAATCCATTTGATTTTTAATAAATTTTAAATGGCTATCATTTCTGTATTTTTGCTGAAAAGCTTTAAGCCTATCTAAAGTATATATGTAATCTTCTTTTTTATTTCTGGATGAGGCATCTTCAAAAACATCTTTCCATAGCCTGTTAGTTAAAAAGTTTGAAGCAATATGAAGTTTTTTAAATAATGAAATTACCCCGTTAAAATTTTTTCCTTTATCTGAATGTTTTATGTGGGAAATTTTTGATTTATCTAAATTACTTCTTAAATCTAGTTGAGAGTAATTATTTTTATTAGTTAATAAGATATTAAGGGCAAATAAGTCATCAGGTAGAGATATATTAATATGGAAATCTTCATTTTCTATACTTCTTCTAAATGGGCTGGAATTTTTTCCTGCAATTAAAACAGGAAATTTACTTTTACTTATACGTTCATATTTATTTCCAAAGATTTTAGCTAAATATGCTCTTTTAGGTAAAATCCATTTATCTATGACGTTTGAATACATAGATAAATTATTATGCCGATCAATACCACACTCTATTGCAAAGTCTCCAAAACCATGATTTTGAAACTTTAATGGTATATATCTTAAATGTTTAGGTCCATTGATAGAAATTGAAGAAGGATTTTCTGAAATAGATAATACGGAATTATCTTTAATAGAAATTGAATATTTAACCTCGGAGCAATTGGTTGGTATGATAGTTTTGGAGTAATAAGAAGGAACACTTATTAAATTATAAGTAAACTTTTGCAGGTTTTCTCTTATTTGTTTTAGATCCTCTTCTGCTATAGCTTGAGAAAATAATGAAACTTGATATGGTCCTGATCCAGAGTTTAAAAAATTTAGATTACTTAAGTATTTGCCAAGAGATTCTAGAAAATTTTCATCACTAGATAGTTCTTCACTAATGATTAATGAATTTATTGAGTCACTTGATCCATCATAAAAATGTCTTACATTCCAAAATGATATTCGATCTTTAATTCTAGAACCTATTATTATTGAAAATGAAAGACTAAAGGTGTGTTCAAATATAGTTTCAATCGATTCCGAATGAATTCTTGCTAAATGAGCAACTGTAGTGGCTTCTCTGTTTGCCAATAAATCTAAGACTTCTGTTCTAGATTTAATCACTGTAGTTCCTACATAATTATTAGGAGGAATATTTTTTAGAGAAAGGCAACATGTTTCAAAAACTTCTTTAATTCCATTAAGATAGCTATTGTATTCTAATCTATTACCAAAATTATCTGTTATAAAACGATCGCCGAATTCAGGAGAAAATTGTGCAATTAGACTTATTGGATTATTGGTTATTTTATTTCTCAAATAACTAAATATATAAGGGCTATAAACTGTAGATATAGACTTTACTGGGTTATAGAAAGGTATATTTACAGAGAAATATTTTTGCTCATTTCCAAAATCATGTTCCATCAAAAGGGCAGGAGAGTTGATATTTTCAACTTTTTGAATTTGTTCACTCGTTAATTTTATATAGCTGTAAACAATATCTGCATCATAAAGGCTTAACCATTCTAAATAGCTTTCTTCATCAGAATTAAGAGGGAGAATTAAAAACCTCGCTCCACCCCAACAGGTATAAGAATATTTAAAAATTTCATCAAGAATTAAATGGTTAGTTTCACTTTCTTCATCCGAAATAAAGAAAGCAATCTTAATTGGCCGTTTATGGATATCAATTTGTACATCTTTTTCTAATCTTTTTGAGTCTGTTAGTCTTTCCATGGAAGCCTTTCTTTTAAAAATGATGATTGTTATGAATCTTTTGCACAAAGTATGAATAAGTATTTTTATAGCATTTTATTAACTTTATCAAAATGTTCGACTGAGTTTTCAACTTAACGCATTCATTTTTAATTACAGTTTCATATCACCCTCTAAACCTCCACTTAATAATAACTCCCTCATTGTTTAGCGTTACTTTTCTAATGATTTAATTTAAAACAAATGGCATTTTGCGTGCTTGACTGCAATAGGGTTGGGCACTATTCTTTGCCTGCTGGCCTACATTGCCAGACGGTCGTCGCGGACCGTGTTGAAAGATCGCATCAGAGTTATTCCTTCTGAGGGATAGTCTTATGCGTGAACTCCTCGTCTCCTCCCGTTGCGGTAGGACGGGAGAGGGACACCTTCGGGTGTGCTGGTTTATCTTTCCCAGTCCGCGAACCCTTTCTCGTTCTGCCACCCTAATTTTAATGTCGGCAGAACTCCCAATAAAAAGGAGTTGGCTTTGCACATCCATTATTTCTTGGCAGCCTTTGCCAAAAGCTATAACAACACAGCTTAAAAATTTAAAGCAGCTTGATTGCCCTAAGGTTCTCAGGCTTTAAGTCTTTTTATTTAAAACTTAGCAACAACAAAACTTGAGATGTGCTACGCACAGTCTTTACGGCTTTGCTATGCCTTTTTTTCTCCCAAAAAAGTATCTCATTTAGAAACAACAATAATTTATAACGGTAAAACCATGCCAAAGTTAGTTCTCCCAACACGTGCCATACAAGTTATTAATACGTCGATTTATTTATTTCACCATCACGGCTTTCATACGGTTGGGGTCGACCGAATTGTGAAAGAATGCCAAATTCCCAAAGCAACTTTTTATAACTACTTTCATTCTAAAGAGCGGTTTATTGAAATCTGCTTGATTGTGCAAAAAGAACGTCTAAAAGAAAAAGTGGTTTCAATTGCTGAATACGACCGAGGCACAAGTGTAAAAGATAAACTCAAGGCGCTTTATCTTTTACACACCGACTTAGAGGGGCTTTACTACCTATTATTTAAAGCCATTTTTGAGATAAAACTGACTTATGCAAAAGCCTATCAAGTCGCAATTAAATACCGTACATGGCTAATCAATGAAATCTATAGCCAGCTTATAAAACTAAAAACCGATGCGACTTTTCAAGACGCCAAACTCTTTTTATATATGATTGAAGGCGCAATTATTCAGCTTTTAAGCTCAGATGGAGCAGACGACAGAGAAAGCTATTGGAATATGATTTCTAATGTCTTTCTTTAAACGTTTCAGCTCATGTTTGGGGTAAGCATAAGCCCTAATTCTAAAATAGCTATTGGATGAACTTTGAGAGTTGACTTCAAATCGTGGCTTAAGTGGTCTGAGGTCAAGTTTTTTTAAAGATACTTAAGCAATATGGTTTGCGTAACTTCAATCAAATACTGAAATATTTCGAATCAGCGTATGAGTTGCCTACGTCAGTCATCGTCTTGCGCAAAAGTATGCTGAATATAAATAGAGGAGTCATTCATGGGTACGCGTTCAACCATTATGGATACCAATAGCTTTCGTCCAGAACATGCTGCTGAGCTGGACCATGCTACCCGCAAACTGACCGATAAAAGAAATAAAATTTTAGGTGAATCCTATCGCTTGTTTTATCGTAATCCCGTGCATCTGGTAAAAGGTCAGGGGCAATATTTATGGGATGCAGCAGGTCATCAATATCTGGATGTTTACAACAATGTTGCCAGTATTGGTCATTGTCATCCTGCGGTGATTGAAGCGGTAAATGAGCAAATGAAAATGCTCAATACGCATACCCGTTATTTACATGAAAATATTTTGGATTATACCGAAGAACTCTTACAAACCACTCCCGATGAAATTGACCGTGCCATGTATATGTGTACTGGCTCAGAAGCGAATGATTTAGCGATTCGTATTGCACGTGAATATAGCGGTGGCACAGGAATTATTGTGTCTCAAGAGTCATATCATGGCACCAGTAGCTTAACCTCAGGATGCTCTCCAGCGCTTGGAACTGAACAACCTTTAGATGCGACAACTCGTCTAGTTCCAGCACCCGATTATTATCGGATACAAACTGATGATTTAGGTACATGGTTCGCACAGCAGATCCAGCAACAAATTGATGATATGAATGCAAAAGGAATTAAGTTTGCAGGTTTTTTAGCGGACTCAATATTTTCTTCTGACGGTGTGATGCCTAATCCTGTTGGGTTCTTACAAAAAGCGGTTGATGTCGTACATGCCAATGGCGGAATCTTTATTGCTGATGAAGTACAACCGGGTTTTGCACGTACTGGCGACTCTTTCTGGGGCTTTGGTCGTCACAATGTTGTGCCTGATATCATTACCACAGGTAAACCAATGGGTAACGGTGTACCAGTGTCAGGACTTTTAGCCAAGAGTGAAGTCCTAGCTGTTTTCAGCGATAAAATTCCATATTTTAATACCTTTGGTGGTAATCCTGTTTCTATGGCAGCTGCGCAGGCTGTACTTAAAGTTATTCAGGAAGAAGAATTGCAAACCCATAGCAAATATGTGGGAGGGCTACTTCTAAAAGAACTCACTAAACTTATGGATAAACATGAGATGGTGGGCGATGTCCGTGGCGCTGGTCTATTTATAGGATTTGAACTGGTTAAAGATAGAGCTACAAAAGAGCCGAATAAAGCATTGGCTTTGAACCTTATTGAAGAGCTCAGAAATACTCATCGAGTTTTAACCTCAGTTGCAGGTCCTTATGGCAACGTATTGAAACTTCGCCCACCTTTGGCTTTCCAAATAAAAGATATCGATTGGTTAGTTGGCGCTTTGGATCAAGCATTAACAAAATTAAAGTAAGACCTTCTATAAAAAATACCCTTCAAGTTGGATGTTAAATCTAATTTGAGGGGTATTTTGTTGTTCAATTATCTTGCAGCTTTAGAAGTTATCTCGAATTGCTTAAATAATAAAAAGGCCTTTATTCAAGGCCTGTATTTGCGATGTTTTAGTGTCTTAATTGACGTGGTGTAACACCAAACCAGCGTTTAAATGCACGTGATAGAGCACTTACTTCTGAATAACCTAATAAGAATGCCATTTCTGAAATTGGAATATTTTTCTGTTTAATATAATGTTCGGCCAACTCACAACGAACCTGATCAACTAAATGGGTAAAGGTCAGTCCTTCAGTTTTTAAACGGCGGGTAAGGGTGCAACTGCTTAAACCAATATCATGAGCGATTTTTTCAAGGTTTGGTTCACCTTCACTGAGTTCAAGTTGGATGTGAGAGCGAACTTGATCTGCAAGACTTTGACTTGGTGAAGAGCGATTGAGTAACAGCAGCGTATCTAAAATTACCGTTAATAAAATAGAATCACGGCCCGGCATAGTATGTTGGACGTCTTTTTTTGAAATGATGATGGAATTAAAAGGTTGATCAAAATAAACAGGCGCGTTAAATAATTTGCTGTGTTCTTGCCAGAATTCAGGGCGAGTATGTTCAAAGTGAATCGCGCGTGGTGAATAATGAGGGCCCATGACTTCACGGATCACATTCATAAACATGCCCATGGTCAGTTCTGCATCTTGGCGCCGAGTTAAAATCGCGCCGTGTTGAACTTGATAATCTATGCGCCAGCTATCTCCCAAATCTACCATTCGATTAAGAGTATCTTTCTGATGCAAATAAAAATTATTGGTCATGTTCATGAGTGCAGACTCTAATGTGTTTGAACAAAGTCCAATGTACCCAATAAGCCCTAATGATTTCGGTTGAAACTGTTGACCATAGTGCAGGCCAAAATTATCACAACCTGAAACCAGTGCTGCTTGCTCTAGCACCTTGCAATAATTGGGCAGTTGTAAGCTCAAAGTTGGGCTGATTAGAAGTTCAGGATTAATACCACTAATACCTAAAACGCGATCAACATCTGCACCTTTTTGACGAATAAACTCGCTTAATCCAGAGGCAGCTGCAGACAATACACCTTGATTACACATATTTGAATCGACAAGATGAGCTGGGTTGAGATGTAACATGTCAAGTCTCATGATATTTATTCCTAACTATTCTTATATTAAGCAAAAGCCATACCAGTTTTTACTTACATCCATGATTTTGTGTTATTAAAAGTTTTTATAAAATAATGACTTATGTGTTGCTGTTCTAAGTTTCAGGCTTGATTCTTTAAGAAGAGATCAAGAGTTGTATTTAAGGTTGGGTAGCGAACTAAAAGAAGGCAGAAAATGCATTAGAGATAGGCAAAAAGGGCAGAACTAAAACAAAAAATTAAGCGGCTTCTCATGCATACAACATGTATTGTAGGCATGAGAAAATAAGTGAAATACTAATTTTTTGTAGTTTTCGCCGTTTGTGCACCATAACTTAAACTAGCCATTGAGGGTCTAAATTGACCTGTATTGGCATCGCGGCCTTGTAGTAAAAACTTAGGATTGGCTTGACCATAGTCTTGCACAGCCTGCTGAGAAAACTTGCCGATATCAGAACTTGGACTGCGCAATCGGTTGATAATCAGTACTTTCTTGGTCGTCTCAAAATCTTGCATCATATTTTGATCGCCTTCACTGTCACCAGCGATAAAAATTGGCCCGTAACCATATTTAGAGACTAAAAAACGCTGGATGGTTGCAGTTTTACCTTTACCTTGAGTTTGCGCATAGCCATGACGAAATTCGGGCAAAATTAGATTTTGTGCATCTCGTTCTAATTCCATAGCGTAGGCATTTTTTTCATTAATGTTATAGCCGATCTCTGGATTAGAAATAATTTCCTTAATCACATCAATAAAAGATGCCGAACAGACATAGACATCAATGCCATTGTCCTGAAAGGCTTTGAATAGATTTTGCATTTCACGGTATGGTCTTAAACCATTTTCCCAAGTGGTTTTTACAACACCTGCTTGGCCCGAAAGTACTGTGGGAGAGGTCCATGTAACAGGTCCAATCGGTTGCTGCATTTGCCAAGCAACGGTTGCTTTTACCAAATTACGGACTTGTTGTTCGGTAAGCCCAGTAAACAAATAAGTGACCCACGGATATGCGACTTCATGATCAAACGTGTCTCCAATCGCCGCATATAGATATCTCATTTTAGTAATGAAATCGAGATAATGAGGATCTTGTTTAATTTGATCCAGACTTTGCTTACCTTTTAGACCGCTATAGTGGTGATAAAGCCATGTGTAGCTGGCAATAATATCTGGGGCGATTTTATCAATATTGACGGCTTGGCCTTGCTGGTTATTGTATGTCGCTTCAAAATTTTGTGAGCTAATTCCTTTACGAATAATTTGATTAAGCTGCTCTGGCGTGACATTAAAGGCTAAGTGTTCAAGTTGATAAATTAACGTTGCCTCTTCAATGTCTAAAAATACTGAGGTATTGTCAAAGTCAGTGACAATATACGGACGTTTTTCAGAATTGTAGTTAGGGCTGTCTTTTCCATAGCTAGCAATCAATTGATTGAGTTGGTCAAAGTTAAAAGCGTCCCATTGACCTTTTTAGATATATTCCTTTTTTTGAATAGCGACTGCGGGAGATGCGCTTTGCAAAGGGTTGTAGTTACATGCGCTTAGCGCAATCATACTTGCCAGACTACTGATGAGTAATAGTGCTTTGGCAACTCGGCTCAGTTGATGGGTAGCTTGCATAAACCCTTCCTTTAAATTCTATAAAATTTAAAAACTAAAAATTGAAAATGAGGAAAAGCGATCTAAATCACTTTTCAAATTCCTACAGGCATTTGTCCGTTTAAATATTTTTTGCACAGACGCACAGTTTCATTGGACCATTGGTCTCCAAGACTTTGAGCCATTTCTGTTTGTGCGTGAGAACCATTCCAAGCCATCATTTGAATGCGGCGTTGCATGATAAAAGTTGGGATCATTTCATATTCTTCAGACTGAATATGACCTACGCGCTCGTAGCCTTTTAACCAGTGATCAACCCATTGAGGCGCATTTGCATAATGTTCATTGAAGCTAATCGCAGCGGCGAGGTCATGCATAAACCAGCTCATGCCACAGTCATCAAAATCGATCACGCCAATACGTTCTTGTTGTAGTAATAGATTGGTTAAACGCAAATCGGCATGAATCAGGCCATAACGTTCCTGAGTTTTGCCAAAAGAATTTAAATCTTTCGCGATTTGTACAATGGCTTCTTCGATAACGCCGTGATCTTGTAGCCTCAAGTGAGGTGCATTTTTCCAGTTTCCCCAGTGTCCATCTGCACCGATCATGGTTTCATGATTCCACACAATACGTTGAAAGTTTTCAGGCGCTTGCCATGTTTTGCTATGTACGTGCAACTTTGCAGTAATTTGTCCTAGTTGCTCAAATGCAGTGGGGTCAACTTCAACAGTCGGCATATCGCCATCAACCCAGTTGAAAAGTACTGCATAACGATAAATATCATTCGATAGTTTCAAAGTGATTACGCGCTCACCAGATTGATCTGCAATCGCAACGGGAACTTGAATACCACTCACATTTAAGGCATCTAACCATTCAAGCTCACTTTGTATATCTAGTTTGCTGTGATAGTTCGGACGATGGATTCGAAGTGCATATCGGGCAGATCCAGTCGAAATCTGAAAGGTTGCATTTTCAGACTGACACAGTAGTTTGACCTGTCCTTGATAGTCTGATGGATATTGCTTAATTGCTTGTTCTGCCAGTATTTGTAATTGAACTTGGCTTAAAAATTCATTTTGTTCTACAGACATGACCCAACTCCTCAATTTAATTTTTAAACACGTTCTGTGTTGAGATGCCGTCGATCTTATAAAAGAAAAAATGAATCAACTTGACTTCAAGTGGTCGGGGAGATGTTTTGCTGTCAAGTTTTATGAATATCTTTTGCGCAACTATTGATGGTGTAAATTTAGTCGATAAGGCAATACGGCAATGAAAGAGTCAGAATTAAGTGTAGATGTTGGCGCTCTGCAACAGGACGCAGAGTATTTTGCAAAACGTCAGTTAAAAAAGGGGGCAGTAGGTTGGTTACTTTTGGTGGGACTCGGTGTTTCCTACGTTATTTCGGGTGACTTTGCGGGTTGGAATTTTGGACTGGCACAAGGTGGATGGGGTGGACTCTTTATTGCAACAGTCATCGTCGCGTTTATGTATCTCTGCATGAGCTTTGTGATGTCTGAGATGTCTACGATGTTGCCCACTGCTGGCGGTGGCTATAGTTTTGCCCGCGTTGCATTTGGTCCTTTTGGAGGATATCTCACAGGTACTGCGATTTTAATTGAATACGCAATTGCACCTGCTGCCATTGCCGTATTTATAGGCTCATATTGCGAATCACTATTTGGCATTGGCGGTTGGGCTGTTTATTTAATTTGTTATTTAGTTTTTATGGGCATTCATCTGAAAGGTGCAGGTGAAGCGCTTAAAATCATGTTTGGAATTACCGCAGTTGCTTGTATTGCACTGGTCGTATTTATCGTGGCGATGCTTCCACATTTTGACAGCGCACGTTTATTTGATATTCCAGTGAGCTCACATGCAGGTGCAAGTAGCTTTTTGCCGTTTGGCTATATGGGAATATGGGCAGCAGTACCGTATGCCATCTGGTTTTTTCTCGCAGTTGAAGGGGTACCACTTGCAGCCGAAGAAGCAAAAGATCCAGTACGTTCATTGCCACGAGGCTTGATTGGTTCAATGTTGATATTGGCATCGTTTGCACTTTTAATTTTATTTTTGGGAGCAGGCGCTGCGGGTTCAAATGCTTTAAAAAATTCGGGAGCACCTTTGGTTGATGCGCTGATTGCGGTGTATGGTCAGCACACATGGTTGGCAAGCTTTGTTAACTTTGTTGGTCTTGCTGGACTTGTTGCAAGTTTCTTCTCAATTATTTATGCCTATTCGCGTCAGATTTTTGCATTGTCACGTGCGGGATATTTGCCAAAAAACCTATCGCTTACCAATGAAAATAAAGCGCCATATTGGGCCATTATCATTCCGGGCATTATTGGTTTTTTACTTTCTTTAACAGGTGAGGGTGACTTACTCATTTTAATGGCTGTATTCGGTGCAACAATTTCTTATGTCTTGATGATGCTTTCACATATCAAATTACGCGTATCTCGTCCTGAATTACCACGTCCTTATAAAACGCCTGGAGGAGTGTGGACGTCTTGTATTGCCTTGATTCTTGCCGCTGTTGCCGTAGTTGCAGGGTTAATGGTGAATCCGAAAGTTTGGTTATTAGCTGCGCTGATTTATGTCGGATTTATACTTTATTATCTGTTATATAGCCGTCACCATTTGGTTAAAGGTACTCCTGAGCAAGAGTTCGCCATGATTGATGACTAAATTTTTAGTACAATAAGAATAAAGAGGTTTCGGCCTCTTTTATTTGTTCTTTTTTCTAAGCATTTCCAGATTTGAAAGTTTTTTATATTTGAAAATGGATGTACTTTTTTATCTCATTAAATCAGTTGTCTATAAAACACTCATAAATAAGCCAATTTCATTGATTTATTCAAGATCAAGTTGATTATCGTCTTTAGTAATTCTAATTTTTAACTTTTTATATTTGCGTTTATTTGGATCAATTGCAGAATTTATGACCTCATCTGAGAAAGAGGAGCATAACATTAATTTTGCGTATGCACGGTAGCCTATTAAAATTCTGCGTAGGGGATAGTCCGTTCTTGAAGGATAATATTCGATTCGCGAGTTAAGCTCTTGTAGCAGGGTCTGTTCGGCCATTAGAATAGTTTTCTGTAAGTGATTCATTGCAGCATATAGAGATTTATCTAATCAAAGAAGGGTTATTTTCACTAATATGAAATTTGGAAAATTAAATACTAATATTGCATATTTAAATATTCTAGACATACAAATTATTTTTTTATTACCTGTAAATTTAAGCAGATACACTAAAACCATAATATATTGATAAATGGTAGAAAAATTACGGGTAACAACTCTTTTTAGAGCAACCGATCTATGTGTGTTATAGTCAATTTCGATTAATAATTGGCATTAAAATGGATATCTGTATTGGCGGCATACTTGATGGTCAAAAAAGAAAGAATGATCAGACTCATTTCAAAGTAGACAACCATTATTCTGATCATGGTTCTCAATATAATAAAGAGTATTTTCATTTAGATGGGCAACTTCATTCGTTTTGGATAAGTGAAGAACTTGACTTCTATGAAGCACAAAAAAGAGCTGAATTAATACTGAATACGAAACTTTTAGTTACCTAAATTAAAATAAATAATTTATTATAAAAGAGGGTGGAATTTTGAAGCTATCCTCTTCATTAAAATAAAATTTAAATATTTTATAGATTTAATTTTTGAAATTTATAAATACATAATTATTCATGAATCTATTCTTTTATCCTGTAATCTAAAGAAAATAATTTAGTTTGGATTGTAGGTGTCTATATGGGAGATAAATTGATTGAAAAAGATAAACTTTTAAATTATCTTGCCCAAAAAAATGCAGAGAAAGAAATAGAGTGTGAATGGTTGAGGAATATCATTATTCGGTTAATTGATGAGCTTGAAGATAATAGGTTGCAAGCACAGCTAATTCGACAAGTAAATGAAGAACTTATTTTATTAATACAAACACATGTCGATCCAGATTTTAATTCAAAAGATTTAAGTAAATTTAAAAATTAATTGATTTTTTAAGGAATCTAGTTGGAATGTTCTTTATAAAAAATTAATATGAAAGAAGCCCAAAAAATGGACTTATTTCATATTAATTAAAATTTTATCTTTTTATTTATTTTTTTCTTCATTATTTTTAATTGGTGAAGAATCTTCTGATTCAGATGGCTGGGCCGGTTTTTCAACTTTATCCTCATTTGGTTTTGGATCGGAGTCATTTTGGTTCTGAGTTGCTTTTTTTGAAAAGTCTTTAAAATCAGACATTTTAAGCTTCTTAATAAGAGTAGTGAAGTTTGATAGTATACCTTTCACTCAGTTACATTACGGTAGTTATGGGAGTGGTATGTAGAGATATGTTCCTTTATATACTTTAATATCGATATTATTTTTTAAAAAATATCTTATATATTGATTTAAATAGTAAAATTTAAATCAGGTATATAAATTAATAGATATTTTAAATTTATTTTTATTTATATAGTCTGTAAAAAATATGATATTTGCATCTGCATCCAAAAATATAGAAATTTTATGATATTGTTTTTGTGGGTTAAATTCGTGCTTGGTGTGTGAGTGTAAAGTTAATAAGACTTAAAATAATAAAAAACATAGAGGTTTAAAGTATTTATTCTGTGTGGTGATTAAAATATATATTGTGACAAGAAACAACAGTATCACATTCAGATACACTTGCGTTGTATCTATATAAAGGTAAAGGGACTATGTTAACTAAGTGCTAGATAATCATCTGCACACCATTAAATAGGAGAGACTCTAATGTCTCAGGACCAAGTTAAAAGCGATCAAGACAAATCAAAAGAGCAACAACAGCAACAACAAGATGGTAAAGAGTTTGAACCTAAAACTCCTGAGCAAAATGACGTAGAAAAAGTCAATCAAAATGATAAAAATGAGAAAAAATCATAATATAGAAATTTATATTTTTTCTTAAAAATATTGGTTGGTAGAAAGAATAACTATTCTTTTTGCCAATTTATAAAATTAAGAGGAATATTTTAATATGTATTTTATAATAATACTTTTTATCTTATTTATTTTTGCTTATATTTTATTTAAGGTTTTTTCTAAAGTTAATTTAGAACTCCCCGAAAGCACCTTAAAAATAGCTGGGAAAATATTTACAGAGAACAAAAACTTTTTTGAGCATGAAATAATTGTAATTTTATACCAAGAAGAATTGATAACTTTAGTCGGTAACCAAAATGGTGGTAGCGTGAAGGTCTTTAAAAATGCTGTAATCTGCCTCGAAAAAGAAACAAATAAAATCGCAGTATATATAGATACTTTAAGAGTCGGATATCTTAATAAAATAAACTCCTCTAGTTTTGTTAATTTTTTAAAAATAAAAGGTTTTAGTGAGCGAGATGCTTTTGAAGTTGATGCCGTTATAATGAGTGAAGAATTAAGCCAGTGGAGCGTGAAGTTAGACATACCATATGATATGGAAAAGTTTAGGTTTGATAAATATTAAAATCCAATACATATTTGATTGATATTTTATAAGATATATTTTGGTACATTTTTTTTAGTATTGAAAATAAAAAGAGATCATAATTATTGTAGTGATAATAAAAAGGAGAAAAGATATGGAACTTAGAGCCGTCAAAATGCATAAAATGTTTAAAGAGTTTCATGATGAAAAGGCACTTGGCTATGTGGGGGAATATGATGAAAAACATGATCTTGTAGCTGTATATAATATTTTTAAAGAAAAAATGAAGAAAATAGATGGAACCTACCAATGGATTCTACCTTCATCGGGTGAAGTATTTTTTGTTGAAGAAGATCCACTCTATGTTCGTTAATTAATTTTCCCGTCTAAAAAATCGATAATTTATAAATCAAAGTCCTCTAATGAGGACTTTTTCATATTTCCCTCAAGGTATCTTTAACAATTCTAAAAGCAGGTGACATCAATCTACGACTGGTATAAAACAAATATGTTTTTAGCATTTCCTATTTTTCGACAAAACTAAATTCTGACCTCTATTGTAAAAAATTAAGACATAGCTTTTTAGTGTTTTATTATTTTAGGTTAGAAATTTTCCTTTCTATTATTTAGCTTTAGTTTCCGACATTTCTCTAAATTTTCTTGGGCTATAACCAAATGTTTGAATAAAAGATCTGGTAAAAGCAGCTGGTGAAGAATAACCAACTAAATCAGCAATTTGTGAAATACTTTTATTCGTTTCAATTAAATATTGATTGGCTAACTTCATTCGCCAATGTTTGAGGTAATTAATTGGAGTAGTACCTACCAATTCTATGAAATTTTTTGAAAACTTTGATTTAGATTGATTAGTTTCTTTGGCAAGAATTTCTACGGTCCATTCTTTAGCAGGGTTAGAATGCATTAAGAATAACGCCTTGCTAATAGCAGGATTCTGCAAAGCTGAAATCCAACTTTTATGGTTTAGTGTTTCTTTATTTAGCCAGAATCTTATTGACCATACTAATAGCAAATCGATAACACTTGAAAGCATAACCTGACTACCTAAAGAAGGTTGATCAAGTTCTAATTTTATTGCAGCTACTGTCATTGGTACCCACTCAGCAACTTTACCATTTTGGCCCGAGGGAACTAATATATATTTGGGTAATCCTTCAGCGATTGTTTGTCCATATACGCCGTTTAATTGAAAAATACATGTAATAACAGATGGTTCTACAGCTTTATCTTCTATAATTTCGATAGAATGCTTAAATCTCGAAGGAATAACGATAACATCCCCGTCGTGTACAATCTCATTTATTTTTTGTTCATTACTTTTAATTTTAAAGCTACCTCCTTGAAATATATGAATATACGAAAAATTATTATCCATAAAAACAATATTTGTATTTTTATAATTTTCAACTTGATAAATTTGTCCTGATATTCTTGCATTTTTATAAATATCAAAAAATATATCAGTTAATTTATTTAAATCTTGTTCATTTTCCATCTCACTACATCTCATCAAAAAAATGTTTCTGCAAAAAAATATGCTGTTTTAGTAATTGTTAAAAGTAGTTTTATAACAAATAATCATTTTACGAAGATTTTATAGTTTGATATTTGATCAGATTCTCTAAACTTCATGTATCAATATTTCTACTTAATTTATTGATTTCAATGTCATAGCAAAAGCTAGGAGTAAATCATGAGCAATAAACCAACAATTATATTAGTACACGGCTTTTGGGGAGGCGCTGCTCACTGGAGTAAAGTTATTATTGAGCTTTCCCATAGAGGTTTTACCTCATTACAAGCAGTTGAATTGCCTTTAACTTCACTAGCCGATGATGTCGAACGAACAAAGAAAATGATAGCTCAGATTGATGGTGACGTAATTTTAGTTGGGCACTCTTATGGTGGTGCTGTTATTACTGAAGCTGGTAACCTTCCAAATGTAGTTGGTCTAGTCTATATCGCAGCATTTGCTCCTGATACAAATGAGAGTCCAGGGGAGATTACGCAAAAGCATCTGCCAGTAGCTGCCCCTAATTTATCACCAGATAGTGATGGTTACCTTTGGCTTAAAGCAGACAAATTTCATGAAAGTTTCTGCCAAGACTTAACAAAAGAGGAAGGTCTAGTTATGGGAGTAACACAAAAAGCTCCGTTAGCAAGCACCTTTGGCGATACTATTTCATCACCAGCTTGGAAAACTAAACCTTCTTGGTATCAAATTTCTACTCAGGATCGAATGATTAGTCCAGAAAATCAAGAGTTTATGTCTTCTAGATTAAATGCAAAAAAAGTTATTTCTTTAGATGCTAGCCATGCTTCATTAGCTTCCAAGCCAGTTGAAGTTGCAGATTTAATAGATGAAGCTGTTTCTTTCTTTAATTCATAAAGTTATTTAATTTAAATAGACAAAAAAATTAAGAAGTTAAGAAAATAATAATTTTTTTAACTTCTATTTCATTATAAATATAAGCTCATCTTATCTAGATGGCCTATTGCTTAATTGATGCCGTAATCATTCAGCTTTTAAGTTCAGATGGGGCAATGGATCGGGAAAGGGTGCTGGATTGTTTTTTAATCAACTATGGATGTAAATACCTATCCCAGAATGTCTGAGTAGTTCAGCGATATCCTGCACGATTAATTGCAACCACTTTAGGCCCATTCATCGTGCATATTGGATACTGGGTCGTAATCTTTTTAAAAAGACAGCTATAAATTTCGAAAGTTAAGCATAAGTATTTTTCTTTATGCTATTTACCCCTTCAATGATAAGAGTACAAACTGCTAACCATATCGCAATATAAGTGGGCCATTCATCAGTTTTAATGGTTTCACCAAGTAATATAGATACGACTAATAATAGTATTGGTTCAACATATACAAGAAGCCCAAAAAGCGTCAAATTTAGATGCGGTGCTGAAAGAGATTGAAAGCCTAAAGCAAGAGCACTGATCAAACCAAGACCTGAAATTAACCAAAGGGTATCAGGGTTGCTCATCAATTCATTTGAGCCAATATTTCCGTTAAAAATAAAGAATAGGCTAATAGGTAAACTCAGGATCATATCGAACCAAAGCCCTCCAATATGATTAGTATTAGTCTTTTGTCTTAACCAAAAATAAATCGGATAACCTAAACAAATAAGTAAAGTTGGCCATGTCAGTGTTTTTGATATCACCAACATGTTAATAATTCCAAGGATGGCAAAAATAGAGGATATTTTTTGCAATCTCGACATTCTTTCTTTAAATGCGATTCGCCCTACAATTACCATAATGATGGGCATTAAAAAATATCCAAGAGATACATCGAGGCCGTAACCATTGGTAGGGGCCCACATGAATAACCAAAGTTGTAATCCAATAAGAAACGCAGAAAATATACGAGTTAAAAAGAAAAAGCGGTCTAGAAATATACGAGTGTATATATCACGCACTTGTTGCCAATTTCCTTTCAAAATAATAAAAAGAGTTAAACAGGGAAAAGTCAGCAATATACGCCAACCATACATTTCGTTACCCTGTAATGAGTGTAGTAAAGATGTATAGGCAAACATTAAAGCAAATAGGATAGAGCCAATTACATTGAGAGTTATACCAAGAGCCGTATTCGATTGAGTATGCATAGATATTTAATAGCAGAGTCTTTTAATTGATATTTTATTTCAGGTTGATTGATAATTAGGCTCTTATTTCTTAATATAAATGAGAAAATTTCTCACCGTATGGTTTGTGATGACATTAGATAAATTTGATTTAGCTTTACTTGAACTTCTTCAAAAAGATTGCCATATCCCATTACGTGAATTAGCAGATGCTATTCATTTATCTACCGCTTCAGTGCAGCGTCGAATCCAAAAGCTAGGTGAAAATGGCTATATTATTGGAAATATTGCTGTTTTAGACCCTGATAAATTAAATCAAGTGATTACAATTCTGGTCGAGATTCGAGTAAATAAAACTCATGCGACTGATCTAGATGATCTTAAAAAAAGCTTTTCTGGGCCAGAAATTCAGCAATGTTATTATGTCACTGGTGAGGCAGACTTTATGTTGGTGCTGTTAGTACCGAGTATGAGTCGTTTTCAAAAGATTTGTGATGAGCTATTTCACAATAATTCTAATGTAGAGTGGTTCAAGACAACTGTTGTACTAGATCGAGTAAAAGTTACGTTAGAAGTTCCAGAAATAGATAAAAAGTTATAAATAGCATTTCTGAAGTAGCTTTAGATTATGGTTTTACTGATTTTTCACATTTTAGCCATGCATTCAAAAAGGCTTTTGGTGTAACACCTCGAGAATATTTTAAAAAGTCTTAAGAATATTTAGAAAATTAGGAAAAAATTACATGGTTCTTGAGATAAAGGATTACGTCAAAAACCATGCAATTTATAAATAAAGTCTTTTAAGACCTCGAAGCTGATTTAATTCGATACCATGTTTGGTTCCGTCCAATTATTCAGCTTTTTAGATTTGGAGAACATCATTTTAGAGTTGCGTATTTCGATAAAACCAATTTACACAAGCATCCGCCAAAATTTGTGTGGTATCAAAGCTCACATCTAAAATTGGAGATTGGATTGCATGTAACCCAATCGGAATTTCTGTACAAGCTAAAATAATCGAACCAGCACCTTTATCTATGAGTCTTTGGCTTAATTCTTGAAAAACGCTACCCGCTTTAGCCGATTCATTGCGTTTTACAGCATAAACAGCTGGCATAAATTCCTGTTCTATCTCTTCATCTGAATTAATGACAAAAGGGATGTTATGCTTGCTTAACTCAAGTTGATACAACTGAGTAGAAAGGGCACCTTTAGTTGCCAATATTCCAACCTTATCACCAGATTGATAGTTCCTTAAAATCTGTTGCACCGTAATTTCAACCATATTTAAGATTTCAATATGGGTATGTTGCTGTAAGTCAGAATGCCAGAAGTGCGCGGTATTACATGGAATTGCGATTTTAGAAACGCCACTACGCTCTAAAATTTTTAGTCCATGTATCATTGCATTTAAAGGGCTTTCACCTAAGTTTTTAAGTGCAAGTTGTCGGTCAGGAATACCACCATGATTCCAAGCGATTGTTGGAATATGTTCCTGATCTTTAGTGGCAGGGCTTGCATCGAGCAGACGCTGTTGAAAATCAACAGCAGCGCCCGGACCCATACCACCCAAAATTCCAAGGGTGGGGAGTTCTGAAAATTCTGTCATCTTACAAACGGTATGCATCTTTGCTAGAGAAGGTTTTACGATAACCGAATAAGCCTACGGCACCGCCTGTATGAAGGAAGATCACTTTGTCATCTTTAGTGAAATGACCCTGATGAATGAGGTCGACTAAACCTGCAAAACCTTTACCTGAGTAAACAGGGTCAAGCAAAATACCTTCAGTTCGAGCAAGCAGTTCGACTGCCTCAACCATGCTATCGGTTGGAATACCATAGCCATCGCCAACATAGTCACTATTTGCAATTACTTTTTCACGAGCAATAAGATCTGCGCTTAAACCAAGATATTCTAAAGTTGCACGAGTAAGTTTATAAACATTTTCTTCTTGTTTAGATTTTTCAGCACGAACGCTAATACCGAGTACTGGTAAGTTTGAGTGAGTTGCCGCAATACCCGCTAAAAGGCCAGCTTGAGTACCCGTGCTACCTGTTGCATGTACAAGGTGAGTGGGAGCGAGTTGAATCTGGTTAAGTTGGTTAATTAATTCAATTGCTGTTGAGACATAACCTAAAGCACCAATAGCGTTTGAGCCGCCGCCCGGAATAATGTACGGACGTTCACCTTGTAGTTCTAATTCTTTTGCTTTGGCTTCTAAAGCCGCCACCATGTCTGTGCCACCCGGAACAACCTCAATTGATGTTGCGCCTAAAATCTCGTCGAGCAATAAGTTTCCATTGTTGTAATATTCATCTGTACCGTCACTAACGCGTTGTTCGAGTAAAACAGATGCCTTTAAACCAAATTTGTTTGCTGCTGCAATCGTTTGGCGAACATGGTTAGATTGAGTTGCACCTTGAGTGATTACATGTGTTGCACCTTTCGCAAGTGCATCACCAATTAAAAATTCTAATTTACGGGTTTTATTACCGCTTGTAGCCAGACCTGTAGCATCGTCTCGTTTGATGTAAATCTGGGGACCATTTAACGCTTTAGTTAAGTTAGGTAAAAACTCTAGAGGAGTAGGCGCATGAACCAGTTGAACGCGCGGCAAATGACTTAATAACATAATAGTGTCCTAAAATTTTAGTGTATGTAATCAATCATGCGACTTACTTCTTTGCGCATAATTTCTAAAATATGTTTTTTGGTTTCAATAAATTCTTGCTGTGGCGCAATATTTTCAATGCTGCGGGCACGAGGTAAATTTACTTGAATATCTTCAGCAATACGCCCAGGATGGCCTGCCATTAAAATAATGCGATCTGCTAAAAGTAGAGATTCATCAATATCGTGAGTAACAAATAAAACGGTAGTTTTATTATCTTGCCAAAGCTGAGTCAGTGTTTCCTGCATCAAAATACGTGTTTGAGCATCTAAAGCGCCAAAAGGCTCATCCATCAATAAAATCTTTGGCTTCATAACCCACGCACGGGCAAGGGCAACACGTTGCTTCATACCACCTGAGATTTGCCAAATTCGATGATTTTCGAATTTCTTCAAGCCCGTTTTTTCTAAATAGTATTCAGTTTGCTCAGCAATATATTTAGCTTCAGCTTTTGATTGCTTAAGTGGAAATTGAATATTTTCTTTTACTGTGAGCCAAGGAAATAACTGAGCCTGTTGAAATACAACAGCTCGGTCAATGCCCGGTGCTGAGATGGTTTGACCATCTACATAAATGTCACCTAAAGTTGGTTTTTCAAAACCAGCAAGTAAGTTCAAAATAGTTGATTTACCACAGCCAGAAGGCCCAAGTAAGCAAACAAACTGACCTTCAGGAATTTTCAGATTAATATCTTCTAAGACCGTATTTTCCGTTTTGTTTTGTTTAAATATTTTCTGAACATTATTTAGCTCAATAAATGGTTGAGTCATTATGCTTTTCCTGTCCAAGGGGCCCATTTTTGCTGTGCTTTCACAATGAGCCAATCTAAAATAAAGCCAATTGTTCCAAGTAAAATAATTCCGACAATCACAACATCTGTACGCAAATAAGAGCCGGCATTAATAATCATCCAGCCTAAACCAGAAGTTGCTGCAACCATTTCCGCTGCAATTAATGATGTCCAACCAATACCAATAGATAAACGAATGGTGGTGAAAATTTCAGGAAGCGAAGAGGGTAAAATGACACGAAATAAGATTGCTGTTTTTCTTAGGCCCATCGTTTGTGCTGCTTGAATCAAACCATATGGAACGTTTTGGCTTGCTGCGGTTGCACCCACAATGACACTAAGCAAAGTCGCAATAAAAATAAGGAAAAACTTAGATTCCTCACCAATCCCTAGCCACACAACAACTAATGGAATGAGGGCAATTTTGGGAATAGGGCGTAAGAATTGTACAAATGGATCTAAAACGGCATTAAGTACAGGGCTACGACCCATTAATAATCCCAAAGGCACACCAATAATGATTGCAACGAAGAATGCAAAGAATGCACGCGCCGTACTTACTAAAATGTGTTGGTAAAAAGGAGCATCACGGTAACCGTTTTTAAATAAATCTAAAACTGTATCTATAATTTGTAGCGGAGAGGGCAACAAAATTGGTGATACAAGTTTGAATGTACACACAAGCTGCCAAATAATCACAAAAGTGATTAGCGATAATGCACTAATCACTTTTAATTTAAACGGGTTCAACTGAATCATCTCATAACCTTATTTTGTCGCTTCAATAAGGTATTTACTGTTTATATTAGGCGCATAGCTCTTTGGAACATCCGATTGTTTCAACTCGCCAATATTGACTAAGAATTTAGCAATATCTTGAGTTGCTTTAGCTAAGCCAGAGTTTTCATCGTTTGGTGTCGCACCTAAATATTTTTCAGAGGCTTGATCTTTCAGAGGAATGTACTCAATACCAGCAAGTGTGGTTTCGACTTGATCATATGGAAGGCTTAAATATTTAGAAATTTTTTGGGAAGCAGCTTTAGGATCTTGTTTATATTCATCAACTTGTTCTTGGTAAGCTTTCAGGAATTTAATTACAAGATCAGGGTGTTTTTCTGCAAACTCTTTGCGGACAGCAAAGTTGTTGTAAACCAAAATGCCTTTTTCATTTAGCGTCGTTGTACGATAAATTTCTTTACCGCCTTCTTTTTCTAGCTGCTGAGTAAATGGTCCCCAAACATAGGCTGCATCAATATCACCACGTGTCCATGCAGAAACAATTTCAGCAGGCTTAAGTGGGATTAATTTGATTTTTGATTTATCAATTTTATTTAATGCAAGGGCCTGTTCTAAAGCATATTGCGCAGTGGAGTTTGCGGGGAAGGCAACTTTTTTACCTACCAGATCTTGCAGGTTTTTAATGTCAGGACGGACGATTAAACGTTCTGCACCAGAAATTAGACCTTCCAAACCAATGATTTCAATTGGTAATCCGCGAGTGATGCCTGCAACAGCCGGACTTGAACCAAAACGAGCAATATCAATTTCATTTGCGGCGAAGTAATTAATTACATCCGCACCCGAAGCAAATTCGACCCACTTAATTTTTGTACCTAAAGCTTTTTCAAAATCTCCATCAGCTTTACCAAGAACCCAAACTCGTGGACCACCACCCCAAGCAAAACGTACTTCTTTAGGAAGTTCAGCAGCAGGTGCAGTTTGAGAAGCTTCTACCTTAGTTTCATTATTTTGCTGTGAATTATTTCCACAACCCGTTAAAAGTGCAAAGCTGAGAACCCCTAATGATAAGACCGCATTTTTAAAGTGAAAATGTGTTGCAAACAACATTATATTTCCAGTAATTTTCGAAATTTACTCGATCTTAGTGAAAATTTATGATTAATAAAAATATGAAAAAGTGGAATGGATATATGCAAAGATGAGTTTATATTTATGAATAAAAAAGCATTATTTATCACTTAAACTTGATAGTTGTCCTTTTAGTTAAAATCGGTACTTAAATAGGGTGAACTAACTGTGAAATTAAATTATTTATATAAAAATTTTTAACTATTAGGTCCTAGATTTGATCTTATGAAAATCAACCCAATTCTAAAAAAAGTGGGTTGATAAACATCAATAAGCTGTCCAAACGTCAGGTCCGTCTTCGATTTCATCTAATGTTAATAAACATTGATCTAACTGTTGTTGAAGTTGTTCCCAGTCAATATTTTGACCGATAAAAACAATTTCCTGTCGACAGTCGCCTGTACGTTCATCCCATTTTTCAAAAATACTATTACGACGATAAGCATCCTGAGGCCAGTCAGCCTGATTAATAAAATTCCACCATTTGCCTACATATTCCCATGCAAATTGATTTCCTGTTTGCACGAGCATCGCAATATCCTGATAACTATTGGCAAACCAGATGTAGCCTTTACAACGTAATAAAGCACCATTATTCCATGCTTGCTGTAAAAAGCTCTGAAAACGTTGGGGATGAAAGGGAAGACGCTCATGATATACCCATGAAGAAATACCATAATTTTCAGATTCAGAATGAATCTCCTCATTCGGATCCATCTGTTTCATCCATCCTGGGGATTTCACCAAATCAGGCAAATTGAATTTATGAGTATTTAGAATTTTTTCGAGATCAATTTCACCAAAAGATATGGGAAAAATTTCTGCTGCTGGGTTCAGCTCAGTGAGTAATGATCGCAATTGATAAAATTGTTCTTGTCCAATCACATCAACACGACTGACTAAAATAACATTAGCGTATTCCACTTGTTCGATCAAAAGATCCGATAAAGGGCGTGTTGTCGACAACTCTTCTTCTTGATGAGCTGTTTCTACTTTGTCATTGGATTGAATCATTTGAGCAAAGTTTTCGCCATTTACTACAGTGACCAGCGTATCTAAACGGGCCAGCTCACTTAAGCTAAAACCATTTTGATCAAGAAAAGCAAATGTTTCGGCAACAGGCATGGGCTCTGAAATACCCGTTGATTCTATTAAAATATAGTCAAACTGTGACTTGCGCGCGATTGTACTAATTTGTTCGAGTAAATCGGCCCTTAAGGTGCAACAGATACATCCGTTGCTCATTTCAATTAATTCATCAGTACCACGACTGAGATCTACATGACGGCGCACATCTTCAACATCAATATTAATTTCACTCATATCATTGACGATTACTGCTACTTTCATATTCTGCTGATGATTCAGAATATAGTTCAGTAGGGTGGTTTTGCCTGAACCTAAAAAGCCAGATAAAACCGTCACAGGAATACGAGAGGAATTAAGTTCAAATTCTGATTTTAATGATATTGCTGTCATGCATGACCTCATAGTTCGTGATAGTTAATATAGAAAATCAGGTTAAGAGGTCTGAGCTTTATCTAAATAGCTCTCAAATAAATCAACGACTACAGAACCTTCAAGACCTGCATCTCCCCATAATTCTTGTGTTGAAAATTCCACATGATACGTTGGTTGGGGTAATGCATCAGAATGACCATGACCCGCAGCATCTGGAAATGGCCATTTTTCTGTGGTGCGGTGAAGGACAACACCTGTTTTTCCTCTTACATAGGCAGGTACACGAATATGACCAGAAATATATTCATCACGAACAGTAACTCGGTCTCCAACTTCAAATGGTGGACGTCCTGAAATTGCAGCGCGGCCATTTGAATGATTTGGGCTAGCGAGTTGAAAATGAGAACCTAGAGCGTCATCTAGTTCTTCTTGCGTAATCACACCAGTCTCTGTAAGCAAAGTTGCTGTTGCAATCACATAACGCTCGTAATATTCAGTTCCAACATGTTGCCGTAAACCAATACGCTCTACAGCATGACGAATCTGATCAATATTAAATTTATTGAGATGTCCTGCACCTAAAAACATTAATGTGTAGGCGAGGTGCTCCCAGTCTTTTTTAAATACAGGTTTGTAACTCTTGCTATTTATTTGGTGATCAATTGAGCCAAAACCTTGCATACCACCTAAATCATGAAAACCATCCATTATCATTACTCCACTATATAGTTGATAAAGCGTTACTAAAAACTAAGGCAATTTTGGCAATGCAACACCAATAAGTACGTCCTTGGTGATGAGCTTTCGAAGTTCTTCTTCAGTCATATGCTCAGTTCCTTCGGGGCGCATTGGTAATACCAGATAACGTGTTTCGGCAGAGGTATCCCATACTTTGATTTTGATATCTTCGGGTAATTCTGTGCCCAGCTCTTTTAGTACCGTTCGGCCTTCACGCACTAATCGTGCCCGAAATTCAAAGCTCTTGTACCATTCTGGTGGTAAGCCCAAAACGGGCCAGTTAGTGCAAGAACAAAGGCTGCAAACAATTACATTTTTGATTGTTGGTGTATCTTCAAGGGCAACAATATATTCACCCTGCGGGCCGGTATAACCAAACATTTCACATGCAGCTGTGCCATTACTTAATAACAGCTCACGATAGGCTGGGTCAGTCCACGCTTTAGCCACTACATGAGCGCCGTTAGCCGGATCAAATTTATTGGCAAGCAGATCGGTTAAACCTTCGATAAATCCTTCTGGTATTAATCCTTTATTGCTAAGCACTTTGTGCAATGCCCATGCTCTCTCGCCTGGGGTGGAGTTTGATGTTTTAGAAACAGATGTACTCACGTGTAATACTCCTTGGTAGAGATGAGTTTCAACGAACCATATTCATGAAGAAATGGTTTGATTGAATGAACGTTTTGATTTTGCTTAAAAAGTTTTCCAATCAACGGCTGCTTCAAAAGCTGCGGCTGCTTGATAAATAGTGCCTTCGTTAAAATGACGTCCGATGAGCATCATGCCAACAGGTAAATCATCTACGAGCCCACATGGCACACTCATCGCTGGATGGCCTGTAATATCTTGTGGTGCTGTATTTCCAATCATTTCAAAGGCACGGGTAATATATTCAGTTAATGAACAATCTGAGTCAGGCAGAGGTTGGGCAACAATAGGTAGAGTTGGCATTAATAGAAGATCGTATTCAGCCAATTTTTGGTCATAACCTGCACGGGCACGTCGTACAATATTTTGTGCTTTAGCGTAGTAACGACCTGAATAGTTTCGAATGCCGTATTCGCCCACAAACATACAGACTTTTAATGTTGGAGAAAGCTGATCGGCTTTTTGGCGCCAGTCTTTGTGTTTATCGAGTAGTTTGACATCGTATAAGCCTTCCCAATTGAAGCCCATGCCATTCCCATGCATCATTTGTGCAGTCAGGCCTTCACAGCCTATCGGTGTCCATAATGCACCTGCGAGTTGATGTTCAGGCAAAGAGATTTCTTCAACAATTGCACCGAGTTTTTCAAACTCCGCTGCGGCTTGGCGAACTTTTTCTGCCACTCTTAAGTCCATGTTGGGTAGAGCAAAGCCTTCCTTAACAATACCGATTTTTAAACCCTTCACACCGCGATCTAAATAACTTGTGTAGTTTTCAACGTGAACAGCATATTGACGTGGATCCAGCCCATCGATGCCTGCGATGACTTCAAGCAGTAGTGCATTATCTTGAACCGAACGGCTTATTGGCCCTGCATGATCAATAGTATTTTCAATAGGCATAATCCCGCTATAAGGAACCAATCCATGGGTGGGTTTCATCCCATAAACACCACAAAAAGCAGCCGGAATACGGATTGAACCGCCTTGATCGCAAGCGATTGCTAAATCGACATCGCCGTTTGAAACAAGTGCAGCACTGCCAGATGATGAACCACCTGCACAATAGCCGTGACGATATGGATTATGTACTGGGGCCGGGTCTGAGGTGTGGCTGCCACCTGATAAACAGAAATGTTCACAAGTCGCTTTACCTAAAATCGTAGCACCTTCATCAAGCATACGAGTCACTACAGTGGCATCATAATCGGGTATGAAACCTTCCAAGGTAGATGAACCATTCATCATTGGAACTTGAGCAAGTGAGACATTATCTTTCAGAGCAACTGTTTTTCCTGCAAGTTTTCCAGTGGGGGCACCTTTAACTTCAGTTTTGTAATACCATGCATTGAGATGATTTTCGGTTAGGTCAGGACGATAAGGTTCAGTACGTGGGTAGTGAACTTCTGGAATTTCATCAGCCAGTTCATCAATCAAATCGTATGCATCAAAATTAGCCTGCATAACACTTAGATATTCCTCAGCTTCTGCGTCAGTCAACTGCATGTGCAGGTTGTTTGCAATCTGTTTTAAATCGCCGATAGTTGGTCTTTGAATTGCCATAATTTTTTACCCGTCACTTGTTATTCTGACTGAAGATATGTTTTAAATTAGTCTGTTCTTTTCTTGAAAACTTGATTTAAAGCGCCAGACAATTGTTCGAAAAGGACAACATGAGCAGTTATCCTGATAGGGGCTAACTTTTAAAAAATGCGTAAATAACGCAAGTTCAGACGAAAATCTTCTTTAAGGCCATCATCTACTGAAAGATCACGTCCCAGTTGCACTACGAACTGGTCTTTAGGCGTCATAAATTTGCTAATAGCAAAGCGAATGTTGGTGGTTTCGGTTGAGTTATCTTGTGAAACATTATTGATTTTGGTTTCACCACCCCAGTTATGCCCGATGCCTAAACCCAAAGAGGTTGTAGCATTTGGCATATAGCGTCCCATGACTTGTGTTTCAAACGAGATATCCTGTTTAAGGGTGTCAGAATTTGCTCCGTAGTTGTCGTTATTGGTGTAAAAGACCACATCACCCACCAGATCTAATGCCCAGTTTGGTGTGAAATGTTTAACATATGCACCCTGTAAATCAAATTTCCAGCGATTACTGCCCAAATTTAATGGTTTATCATTGTCGTAATCTCCGGTCGGAGCATTAAGATAAAGCGTTCCTGCAAGAACATCTTTAGCATCATTTAAGCGATAGCGGACAGGAGCGGTTAAAACAAGATCTCCTATACCAGAGGTGCTTCCAAGTCCGCTGGCATTGTCTTTGCCTTCAACGCGACCAAATGGTAATAAGAACTGTGGCTCAATGGTGACGCGATCGCTGAGTTCGAATACATGGATCATCCTTGCGATTCCTATGTTTGATTCGACTTTCATATCTTTTGCGGCAGTTGAACCATTGCTATAAAGTGCATCGGTCGTGGCATGTTGATAATATATTGCACCGAGAGTTAGGCCACCGGGAGCTTGCTCATAATCACCTGACATCACTTCAGCCCCATGTGTTTCAGCATATGCAGCCAGTAGGGCTATTAACATCATGTAATATTTATAATATTTTGAATTCATTTGCATTTCCTTTAGGCAATAACCAGCCATGAGCACAGTCAGACTGTGCCTGTATTGTTGTGAAATAAAATAATTTTTAGGGTTATTTAGGTGGTTTGTGCGTCCCGCATCATGCCTGTTTGGGAGTGGCAATTGATGTATTCAAATATTTGATGTTTGGCATCACTGACTGAAACTTCATGATAAAGTCTCAAGTTTTGTAAGCCGGTAACAACTTTAAAGAAAGTGGTAAAAATTCTGAGATGTGTGGGATGTGATTCTGCCCAGCGTTCTAATTTATCTAATGAGCGCCAGTAACCTATATCGTAAGCGATATCAAGTAAGTTACCGTCCAGATCAACATTGCGAACAAAACGATTGCTATAGCATCCTACAGATTGGCCTTCATCGCGAAGGAAATCCATGCCATCCTGCAATGAAGGC
This sequence comes from Acinetobacter sp. V102_4, assembly GCF_031799005.1. Taxonomy (NCBI): domain Bacteria; kingdom Pseudomonadati; phylum Pseudomonadota; class Gammaproteobacteria; order Moraxellales; family Moraxellaceae; genus Acinetobacter; species Acinetobacter sp. V102_4. The sequence continues at coordinate 57,097 of NZ_JAVQNR010000031.1, forward strand.
AGCATTTCATTAAAATATAATGCTCTTTCTTGTTCATCTGCATTGACCCAATCCTGACCAGAACGAATTAACGTAATATTGTCATGGCCCTGTACGACTACACGTCCACCTTTTTGAGGATCACCTGAAAGTATCTGTAATTCGCCGTTGGCTAACATGCGATCTGTCTGTGAAACCGGAAAGCGTTCTCGTGCTGATCCCCAATATCCATGTTCTTGAATATCATCGCTGATACGATCCATGACCGCACCCACACCAGGCAAATCTTCTTTAAATGCATATAAGGTTTCAAATTGTTCAGCCCGTGGTGAAACAATTTCACGAAAATAACCGATGCCATCATTTAGACGTTCATCTGAATTCCACCAGTCATTGACCTCTGCTAAACGTGCCCATTGACAGTAGGCAGCGGGATCACGCCAGTAACCAACCACAATATAATTTTCATAGTTCTGATTATCAGTATGATGTGTTATATCGTAGTTTAATGGTCCGTTTTCTAAACCAAAACTTTTTACGATGTGCTGCATCGCTTTTACAGCCGCAGCTTTTTGGTCTGGTTTAAACTGTATACCTAAATAAGCCATCACAACTTGCTGAAGATCTGCATCAGCCCGAGCTACCCACATGGCAAATGGGGGTTCATATTCATCATGAATTCGGCGGCTAAGTGTGCGAGGACATTTTAGATGTTTGTCGATTGCTGATTCCATTTCCTTTCTCCTACATCTCTTATTGCAGTGTTTCAATCGCAAAATCGTATTGCCTTAATCAAAACAATTAGGCGTTGTTTTAACGGTTGTTTATGTTGGGGGAGCACCGTTGTTATATTGATATTACGCAAGGCATAAAACGAAACTTGGTCAGAATGGACAATCGCTTGTTTAAAAAAGACAGGTTTTAATTTGATCAAAAAAAATATATCGTTTAATTTATAGTGAGCTGTTGATGTTGCAGGATTGCTCCATCAGCATGTAAAAAGTATAAGTAGATGAATAAAACAAACAGGTCTTATGGAAAAGACTTTAACTGTGCAAAGAGATATTAGAAGAGTAGTGGTATGAAAGTTGCTTGATGAAAGCAAGAACATATTTTTTGACATCTTGCGTAGTCGTATAAGGGATTAAATTGCCATGAATCATTATCAGTCATTAAATCCGATTCATTATTCAACTCAAGATATAAATGCATCTGAACGCTTCGAATATTGGAATGATGTTGTGTTACGGCACTGTATTCCAGCTCAAAGCAAGCCTGAAGATGAAAAATCTTTTAATGGTGAATTAAGTGTACGTCAGCTTGGTTTGATAGATATATGCACTGTTTCATCAACTATGCACTTTTGGGAGCGCACCGAAAAGCATCTACGGTTTGGGCCAAATGATGATTTGTGGCTTGGATTTATGGAAAATGGTTGTGGACAATTAGCCCAAGGTGGCAGAACAACACAATACCGAAATAATAGCCTCATGCTATACGATGCTGCACAAACCTTTCAGTTCAATTTAGCTGGAAACAAAAATCACTTAATCCGAATACCTCGTTATTTATTAATCAATCGTGTTCCTAATATTGAACATTTAACTGCTCAAGTTTTGGATGAAACTCGGCCTGGAATTATTCCTTTACGTGAGATGCTACGTCAATCAGTAGATCAAGCATTTGATTTTTCCAACATAGATTTTGCTGAACGCTTTGCTAAATCAGCTTTAGAGTTATTGGTATTAAGTTTAGAAGTACAGGATATTGCTAAGGTAAATATTGAGCGGGATTTATATAGTAAAGCGATGAGTTTTATTTTAAGAAATTTACAAAATCCTGAACTTAACTTAGAAAAGATTGCACAGACACATTGTGTATCAACACGAACATTGAGTAGGGCATTTGCAAGACATCAAAAGACAGTCATGTCAGTCATTTGGTCTGAACGTTTAATAGCAAGTCGTGATGCACTAAAAAGTGGTCGGGTGGCTAGCATTTCTGAAGTAGCTTTAGATTATGGTTTTACTGATTTTTCACATTTTAGCCATGCATTCAAAAAGGCTTTTGGTGTAACACCTCGAGAATATTTTAAAAAGTCTTAAGAATGTTCAGACAATTTTGAAAAAATTGCATGGCTCTTGAGATAAAGGATTAAGTCAAAAAAACATGCAATTTATAAATAAAGTCTTTTAAAGACCTCGAAGCTTATTTAATTCGATACCATGTTTGGTTCCGTCCAATTGCAGAGATACCAATGTATCCACGAGCGATAAGTTTGCTCCCATCTGGTGACATTGTTGCACTAAAACGATATGTCTTATCTGACTGTGGGTCGAGGATAGATCCTTTGTCATATTTATTTTGACCTACACTTTTTAAATTTTTGACGATGGTTAAACCAATTAAAGATTTGTTTTTGTAGGTACCTTCACACATCGTACATTTATTGGCTTCACTCGGAACGAGTATTTTTTCGATGTTAGCAGAGAGGTTACCATTTTTATCTTCGTTAAATCTTACCAGTGCTCTGGGTTCATTGGTTGCATCATCAATTGTTTTCCAAACACTGCCATGTAGTTTGTCTGAAGCAAATGAATGAATCGAATAAAAGCTGAGTAAAAGTAATAATAAATATTTTTTCATATCAATAGTTTCTCTAATTAAAAACGGGTGGCTTTAATCGCCAGAATGATTCATTTTAAATTTAACTTCACAATCTTCTTTATATTGAATCAATAAGATAAATAATATGTAAAGTTATAATCTATTTCTCAAGATATTATTTTGATCAATTTATTTATGCAATTGCGATAATGGACATAATTATTAAATATGGCCTTAAAAGCCGATGATCAGATTATTAATAATCTTTAGAAGTAGGGCGAGTAGGCTGGTATACATGGTGATCAATGTTGACAAAATATGTGCTTAAAAGAAATAAAAAACATCAACTACTTTTAAAATTAACTAGATTGCGTGTAATTCATCACAATTTATAAAAATAAGATGGAAATCATGTGTTTAGTATTGATTGACATTGCCTAATATTAAGTCTTATAACTAAATGATCCTGAAACTGTTTCTTTAGTAAGAACAGAGAAATAACAATATAAAGACGAATAGATATTAGAACGAAAATATAAGGAGAAGAAATGAAAGTCATTAAATACGCCTTATTTTCTCTTATGGGAATGCTGATAATAAATAGTGCAGATGCCGGAAATACATCTACATCATTGAAGGTCAGTTTAACCATTGTAGAAACGTGTGATGTTTCCACTCAAGGAAATTTAGATTTTGGTTCAGTTGTTCGCTCTCAGCCAGTTGCTGGTGCAAGAACGGATGTATCTGTCCAATGTAGTCAAAATACACCGTATCAATTAGCTGTAACTTCAGACAATAATTTTGAACTTAAATCTGCTGCAAGCACAGCATCTGTTGCATATGTACTGTATCAAGATGCTGGTCATACCCAAATTTGGGGAGGGTCGGGAAGTAAAATACGTTCAGGAGTCGCAACAGGAATGAAAGAAAATATTCCTATTCATGGGGCAATTACATCAAGTACCAATGTTCAGGCAACCAAGTATGAAGATTGGGTTCGTGTGAATGTCATATATTAAGAGTAGAAAAAATAATGATGAATATGAGAAACACCGAAACATTTAACAAATCAACAGCAACCGATACTCGCCATCCTTTTCAGCAGGTGCCCGATGAACACAAGGTAAAACCTGTTGTGTAGGATGGTCTACAGCCAAACGCCACAAATGTCCTGTGCCTAAGTTTACAGGTTGGGCGTTAGATTTAGGCTGATAATGCAAATCAAAAAAATACTCTGCCAAGAAAGCTTCAAATTCAGCATCTGGGCCTTCATGTAATGCTTTGAGCTTTTCTCTAATTTCTGGAATTAAAACTTTTTGTTCAACCTGATCATTGGAAACAATATCACTAGCAGCGCCGTGATAGGTACATAAAAAAGTATCGGTTTCAATAGGGGAGCGATCAACATGAAATGAATATACGTCTGTTGAAATGAAATCTAGCTCTTCATCGCGTTCATAATGTTTAAGTAAATTAAGTACAGGTGATGCACCAAATTCAGTTAACTGCTCGATATCTTCTAAAATAGTTTTCCTTGCTAGATCGCCTTGTTCTGAAAGCTGTAGCGCTAAAAGGTCTTCAACAGTAACTTCTGTAATATTTTCTTTTAAATGAAGTTTATTCACAATTTCTTTAAAGTCACCAACCAAGTTTCTGTACCAACACATCGCATTTGCCTCTCCTTGAAACTTTGTATTTATAAGTTCAGGGAAGCTAGACACTTGTCTAATTTGATTGCTGTCAGAAAACGTATTCTTCATATGAGAAATAAATAAAATAATAGAGCATGTCTAATATTATAGCCTGAGCTTAGGCGAAAATATTCTAGTCCAGCTTATTAAGTAGATTTAACCTTACTCCAGAAGAACATTATTTGCCTCTGAAGTAAGGTCTTTAAAAGTCGAGTAATTTATTTACCACTCATATTTCACACCCACTCGAAAATTGGTTGGAGCGCCGTAATAGCTATTTGTAGTGGCTAAATGGTATTTCTCATTAAATAAGTTATTAAGGTTGAAGTTGAGCATAAGATTATTATTCACCTTATAACGTGCCATTAAGTCGACTAAAGCGTAACTTTCTTGAGTAAATCGACCCGTTGCAGAGACTGCATTTTTCTCATAAATTTTGCTTTGCCAACGAATGCCGCCCCCAATGGTAAGAGCTTCATCAAGATAAGGTAGGGTATAGGTGGTAAACAGTTTGGCTGTGTTATTTGGCACACCGGTATTTAATCGGTTGTCTTGGCTATCTTTTGATAAGTTACGGCTAAAGCTTGTGGAAACTTGCCATAAATCAGTCAACTTACCTGTCGCTTCAATTTCAAAGCCGCGGCTTTTTGTGCCAGATTCTGTTCGATATGCTTGAGAACCATCTGGGGCAAATACATTGGTTAATGCAATTGCTGTATTGTCCTCTTTTGTTTGATAAATAGCAGCGCCAACATTTAACTGATTATCAAAAAACTCACCCTTAATGCCCAGCTCGGTACTATTACCTATTAATGGATCAATGTATTCGCCTGTAACGGCTTTTTTATCTTGTGGTGAAAAAATATTGGTGTAGCTTGCATACGCAGTCCAGTTGTCAGTGAAATCATAGGTAACACCGACATATGGAATGACTTTGCCACTTTCTTCTTGTGTTGTGTAGGTGGTCTTATTGTTAGCATTTGAATGGTTGCCCGTTACGCGCTCCCAGTCTTCAATTCGAGTGCCTAAAATGACTGCAAGATTATCGGTTGCTTTAAGACGAACAGCACCAAAAATAGATTGGCTACGGTCATCTCCGCTGTACCAGCCATCTATTTTTGTTTCGGGGCGGTTAGGTGTACTGCCATCCCAAGCAAAAATATTTTTTAGAGTTCCATCCCATGTCATTTTATCGTCAACTGTGTTATTCCAGCCCGAATAGGTAGGACGTTTATTTTTACTTTTTGTGTAGGTTGTGCCGAGTACTACATCATGAGTTTGATTAAACAAATCAAATGAACCATTTAAAGTTAAATTAAATAAGTCTTGAGTAGGACGATAATCCCAGCGAGTTGCATACAACATCGCCCCGCTACCTGTGGCCTTATCGATTCCTTTACTTGAGTAGGTATAGCCCACAATTTCGTCAGAATCTGTAATGGTTCTAGACACCACACCTTTTAATTTCCAGCGGTCATTAAACTGGTGTTCAATATCTGCAAAGTAAGATGTAGTAGAACGGTCAGAACCCGTCCAACTCGCTGCCGCTGAATCTGAACGTGACCAGTCGATTAAACTCCCGTCAGTATAAAAGCTAGGTAAACCACCTCTAGCAACGCCAGTCATGTCAATTTGTTGGTAACTGACACCTAAACTACCTTTGGTTCGGTCGGTTAAATCAGCTTCTACGACTGCATAAGCAACTTTACGTTCTTCGTTGTAACGGTCGATATAGGAGTCTGATTTTTGGTAGGCAAACAGGGTACGACCACGAATAGTCCCAGATTCATTAAGTGGTGTGGAAACATCAATATCGGTACGGTAAGAATCCCAAGAACCGATGTCAGCACTCACCGAAGCTTTAAAGTCCTGTAATGGTTTTTTTCGGACCAGATTAATACTTGCGCTTGCACTTCCAGCACCTGTCATTAAGCCATTTGCACCTCGCACAACCTCTACACGGTCAAATAAAGCCATGTCCTGACTTTGGAAAATACTTGAATATGAACTCATGAGCTTCACGCCATCGAGTAAATAACTATCCACTTCTTTACCGCGAGCGTAAATAGGGGAATTATCACTACCAATATTTCCGCCTTGTTTAATTGAGAGGCCTGCCGCCTGACTTACCACATCGGTTAGTTGTGTCAGGTTCTGATCTTTCATTTGTTGATTGGTGATTACACTGACCAATTGAGGCGTTTCTTTCAGACTTAATGCTAAGCCAGTAGAAGCAGTGGTGGCTTTCGCCGTATATAAACCAGAACCTTCGGTTGTTAGGTTTTCGCCATGATCTGCATTAACATGAATTGTTGCTAAATGGGCTGTACCTGCTTCACCGCCTGCCGTATCAAATTCATTATTGTTATTTGCTTTGGTTTTAATTGTTTCCAACTGAAAGACTTTGGGTTCAATCGGAGCGGGAGAAGATTTCACTCGAATGCTATAGCCGCCATTGTTGACTTTAACAGCTTCAAATGGCTGATTTTGTAATAGCAGGCTTAAAGCATCGTCAACAGCGTAATTCCCTTTAAGCGCTTTGCTTTTTGTTTTTGAAAGGCTCGCATTATCGTAGCTAATGGTTGTACCCGTTTGAATCGCTAGTTGCTTAATGGCCTGATCAAGTGTGCTTTGATTAATTGAAATGCGATAAGTTTGCGCAGCGTAAGCAGAAGTTGTGGTAAGCGCCGTGACCACCAATGGCGTACACCACAGCACTGCACGTATAGCCAAAGCCAATTTACTTTTTGCTTGATAATCCTTCATGTGGTCTTCTCGACAGAGAGTGTATTTCTCTATAAGTCGAATCAGATCAAAAAAAGGGTCATGTTTTTTTATCTTTTTTTAATATTTAACAGATAAGGACTGTAATAGGTCAGTTCAAGTTGATGGCTATAGGCCAAAGTTTCTAAGCTTTGATCTGGATTTTTTAGAGAAAACACGCCAGAAATCTTAATATCTTTCAATTCCGGATCAATGCTATAGGTTCCCTTTTTATAGCGGAATAGTTCATCCAACACTTTTTGGAGTGGCCATTGATCTACGACCAAAAGTTGTTGGGTCCAGTATGGCTGATCGTTATCGAGTGGAAGCGATTTTGAAATATATTTTTCATCAAAAAAAGCACGCTGGCCTTGTTTTAGAATCTGCCGTTTAGATGAGTTCTCTGGCTCAATGGCTACTGCATGCTTATAAACCTTAACTTTTGTTTGTTCGCTATTTTCTTGTCTCACTGAAAATTGAGTTCCTAAGGCTTCTACCGAACCATTCTTTGTTTCGACAATAAATGGTCGATGCTGAGCATCTTTTGCCGTTTCAATATAGATTTCGCCATCAATTAATTTTATTTGACGTGTCTCTTGCGTGAAATTTATATCGATATAGCAATTACTTGCCATAATGAGTTGTGAACCATCTTTTAACGATACTTTTTTAATTTCACCCACTTTGGTGTGATAGTCGGACTGCCATTTTTCCCAAGGGATGAAATATACCGACAAGCCAACAATGGCTAAGCCCGAAAGACTTAATAGCATATTGCGTTTAGCAGCGAGATTAAATTTTTGATTGGACTGAACCAAAGCTTCAGAAGGGAAGTTACCTGCAAGGTTTGTTAAGCCATGACTAAATTTTTCCATTTGCAGGAGTGCTAATTGATGTTCTTTTTTTTCAGCTTTCCATTGCTCAAACTGTTGCTGTTGTAACGCTGTCATTTCCCCTGAATGCAAAAGTACCAACCAATCTGCGGCTGTATCTAAAACATGGTGAGGGATTTTCGTAATATCTGACATAGGGTAGCAATTTAAGCGCGTTTAACGGGTTTAATTATAGAGGTCTATACATGCCAAAAAAGCTTGTTTCATATCTCTTTTTACTGTGGCCTCAGAAATATTGATTTTTTCACTAATTTCTCGATAAGTCATGCCATCTAGTTGCGACATCAAAAACACTTGAGCCGTTCGGGTGGGGAGTTTTTCTAAAATTAAATGAACCTGATACAAGGTTTCTTGAATATAAACTTCATGTTCGGCAGAGGGATAATATTCTTCTGGAAGATGTTGTAGGGCATCGAGATAGAGATTTTCAATATGTTGACGGCGCCAATGGTCAATAATGACATGCTTGGCGATTCCCATTAGCCATGCTTGTGGCTCTTTAATTTGTTTAAAACTATATTCACTTTTTAAAGCACGATAAAACACTTCCTGACTCAGGTCTTCAGATTGATGATGATGCTGAAGTTTATGTTTAAACCATGACAAGAGCGTGGTTTGCTGAGAACGGTAAATTTGGCTAAACCATACTTGTTTATCTACATTCAGGTTCATAGCAGAGGAGCCCACAAATTGGTAATGAGTAGCACAATTAAACAAACATTTAAGATATTCTTAAATAGTAATGATAATTATTATTAATATCAATCATTGAAACGATATATTCTAAAAATGGTAATGTTCTAATTTTTCACTATTTAAAGCCTGTACCTTAGTCGCTGAGGCATGTATCGTTAGGGAATAATACTTTAAAATTATAGGGTGATTGAAAAAGCAACATCATTCAATTAAACAACTGGACTGTACCACCACAATTAAAACAACACTGATCTCAAGTCGAATCATATAAAGAACAAGGGAATAAAACATGAAGTTTTATTGGTGAATATTGAAAAGGAAAATCAATGATCAAGATGGGGGTCTATGAAGAAATATTTTACGGTTGATTTATTTATGATAGCTTCGTCTTACTTTAAAAAACGTCAGAAAAATTACCGCGCCGTAAAGGATCAGCAGCTTACAATCGCAGCAAAAGCGAATATTTTTATTTGCATTATTTTTTGTTTATTTTGGACCATATATTTCGCATTTTCTCAAATGTGGTTGATTGTTGGTATGGACATCTTTTTTACACTGATCTCCATATTTAGTCTTTTTCTCATTTATATAAACCGTGTTTCAGCGGGCATTCTTTTATCTCAAGTCGTTTTGCTTGTTTTTCCAGTCATTTTTTGCTTATTTTTTGATGTAGCTACAAATGACCGTCCGCAGGTTGCTCAATTGTTTTTACCTGCTGGGGCGATATTGGGGTATTTAAATTACCGTAGAAATCCAAGCTTTTTACAAATTGTTTTAATTCTATTGTCGATCGGGTGCTTTATATTTTTTAGTGGCAGCTCTTTTAATCTTGATAGCGCTATACCTTTGCCCGAAGATATTCGTGACCATGGTGGATGGATTGCAACTTGTGTCGCTACGCTCATGATTTGTATTTCAATTTACACCATGCAATTAGAGATACAAACAGAAAACACCATGGTGCAAGACCTACGTTTAGCACTGGCAAAAGAACAATTTGAGCTTTTTTATCAACCGCAAATTAATGCTTCTGAAACACTAATTGGCGCAGAAGCTTTATTACGATGGCAACATCCTGTTTTAGGTTATGTTCCCACAAAAGATTTTATTCCCGCGGCTGAAACTTTTGGATTAATGCCAGAGATTGGGGAGTGGGTATTGGCTCAGGCCTGCAAAGTTTTAAAAGATTGGAGTAAAAAAGACGAGACCAAAGATCTTACCCTTTCAATCAATATTAGTGCTGATCACTTCATGCAACCAAACTTTGAGCAGAGTGTGATCGGACTGATTCAGCAGTATGAGATAAATCCATCTCGACTCATATTAGAAATCACTGAAAATATTGCTTTAACGAATTGTGTAAGCATGATTGAAAAAATGCATTTCTTGTCTAAAAATGGAATTCAGCTTTCTCTTGATGATTTTGGTACAGGTTATTCATCTTTAAGCTATTTACAGAAGATGCCCATTAGACAAATCAAGATTGATCGTAGCTTTGTACAAGCAGCTTTGGATGATAAACGTAGTAATAAATTAGTCACTGGTATTATTAAAATTGGACTAGATTTGAACCTACAAGTGTTAGTAGAAGGAATTGAAACTGCTGAACAGTTTAGCGCTTTTAAAAACAATGGCTGCACAGAGTTTCAAGGCTATTTATGGGGATGCCCGATGCCTTTAAAAGATTTTCTTAAACAAGTACCACATCTGAATGATTTGAATTAACTTAATGTATCGTTTATAAATTCAATAAATTTTTACCTAAGTTAAAATGTGGTAAACACCTATATGTAGGTAAGTGTTTTTAAATGTAATTAGATATATTTTGTATGGCTAAGTTGAATGCTTAGAAATTCAGGTTTTGTGGAATTCATAAGACCCATTCCTATCTGGTCTGGACTTTTTAAACTATTCAAGTTCCAACTGATCATTTTTAGTGACTCTAATTTTTAACTTTGTGAATTTACATTTGTTTGGATCTAAAGCAAAATTCGAAACCTCAGTAAATAACAGAATTCTTGTTGCCAAGATCATTTTTAATTTTTACTAGATATTTAAATCACGACTGTTCTTGATATAAATAATATCAGTAAGTTTTTTAATTGAGTACTGTTTTTTAAAATAAAATTTTATTAATTAGTTGTTTATGAATATTTTTTCAAAATAGACAAATCTGTCTATTTTTTATAGAATGAAGTCGATGATGACTGAGTTTAAAAATAAAAATGCTTAATAACATATATCGGATTTTAGAGTGTTTGGGTTTTCTTTCCCAACACCGTGCTGTGTATTTTCAATTTTCAAATACACTTTTAAATATCCAAGTCTTTTTACAACGCATTGATGGACAGCACAAACTCAACGCGGGTTTTTCCAGAGCTGAATTAATTTGCTTGTCGACCACGAATGCTACCATGCTGTTAAATTGGGAAATAAGTGTTTACTGAGAATTTACATGAATAATAAGAAGATTAATCATAGTTGTACTGAAGTTAGCCAAATTCTTTCATTTTGGCGCGATTTAGAAATTTTCACGATCCCTTCGGCTCCAATAGCAAAAGATAGTAATAAATTTACAAAGATAATAACTTTAAGGGTTGGTGAGCAATTACCTTGGGATAAGGCGGAGTATCAACCAACATCAAAACATATGTATATGCATACCGTTTATATTGGTGTTGCTGATCAAGAAGACCTTACTCGACTTGTTTTACGAAAGATTGTAAGGCAAGAGTTAAGTGATAAAGAACGTGAACGAATTTCTGGCACTGGTTGGTTAGCATCTTTTACTGTAAACGAAAATGGTCGTTTAAGTGAGGATAGTTATATGCCTGCCAGTTACGTATATGGGACTCAAGCTTTAAGTCGGGGAGAACCTCTTACTGATCTGAATGCAAGACTTGTTCGAGCAAAAGAGGAGTTTGCTCAGCGTTGCCATCGCTTATCTCAGTTAAAACATGAATATCGATGTTCTTGGAAGGACCTAGAAGGCGAGACCGAATTGGTTAGATCTATTTTTGATCAAGATGACCAAGTCGGATTAGATTGGCGGTTTGTTGTTGTCACTAAACAATTGCCAAGAAAAAAAATAATAGAGAATGTCGAGCAAGAGGTTAATTACCTTAATTCATTTTATTTAGATGATCTTGATCAAATGCTGAAAAAGAGCAAGTCTAATCACGCATTTGGACAAGCCTTAACAAGATATCTTGGACCCTCCATTACTCATCATGAAAGAATAGATATTTTAAAAAATCATGAAGTTATGGGGAAGCTTGTCTGCGCTGCTCATTTACCTATTACCCGTTGGCCCGCTTCACCAGATAAACCTTTAGTGCTAGCTCAACAAGCAGTTGTTGCTCATATTGGAAATTTACTGGGTAATCAAGACGGGATTATTGGTGTAAATGGGCCGCCAGGTACAGGAAAAACAACTTTACTATGTGATGTTATTGCAACCGTTATTACTGATAGAGCTAAGCGGATCTCGGTACTTTCTACACCTGATGCCATATTTAAAAAGCCTATTCAACTCATGGGTAGAATGTTTTCTCCAATTGTAGAGGAGTTGGTACGTGATACGTCAATAGTTGTGAGTAGCAACAATAATAATGCTGTAAAAAATATTTCACAGGAGCTACCTGCACTTGGTAAATTAGATGAGAGGTACAGATCAAACTCTTTATATTTTCCAGAGGTCATAAAGGGGGTATTTGATAGTCAAAAAGTACTAGATGAAAATCAAGCAATAATTCCTACTTGGGGGATAATTGCTGCTGCTCTAGGTAATAGTACTAACCGTAGATCTTTTGCTCGTGCATTTTTTAAAGAAGATCATGTTACTGAGAGTGATGATGAGGATAGTAAAGATTCATTTGTATCGATGAAACAAATACTGGAAGATGCTATTCCTCGTACCGATATTTATCGACAAGAGTGGCATAAAGCAAAGAATGAACTTCTTGAATTAATTGAACTAATGGAGCAAAAGCGTTCAATTTTAATGAAAGCAGAGCGTGCGTCACTGGCGATTTTAGAATGTAGGGAGACGAAAGAAAACTTAACGCAAACGATTAAGCTCAAGAATAAAAAATTAAATGAACATCAAAATGTATTTCATCAAATACAAAGTGAACTACAAGATCAGTCTATCTTAATGCAGTCTAAACAACAGATATTAGAGCAAATCCATATTTCACATGGACCTCGATTATGGGATCGTTTATTTGCACTATTTGGTTATCGGACTCACCGCATGGAAATCTATGATAAGCGGATTAATGAGGTGACTTTATCATTGCAAGAAACCACTTCACGGTATGAAAATCTAATTTATGAGAAGACTTTAAGAAATCAAACGATAAAAATCTGCGAACAAGAGCTATTAGAGTTAAATGATGAACTCATTAAGATAAGACAAGAATACGAGAGATTGAGTCATGATCTTCAGGCAATACAAACTTTAGGTGTAAAACATCTGATTGGCCCTGATTTCTGGAAATTAACGTTTGAAGAGTTACATCGAGCTTCAGTAAATACATCGGAAATTATAGATGATACTCGGGCCCATATTTTTATTAAATCAATAGAACTATATAAACTAACGATTTTATCTAATGCCAAACGATTTTTAAGTAATTTAAGAATGGTTGGGCAAATGTTATCAGGGAATGCTAAAGGGTTGTCCTATGAGGATCGTCCATTGATTTGGGACAGCTTATTTTTTGTTGTTCCTGTTGTCTCAACAACTTTGGCTTCATTTAGTCGGCTTTTTGCTGGCTTGGGACAAGATAGTCTAGGTTGGTTATTAATTGATGAAGCGGGTCAAGCTACTCCTCAATCGGCAGCAGGTGCAATTTGGCGAAGCAAAAGAGCTATTTTAATTGGTGATCCTTTACAGGTTGAACCTGTCTTTACGTTACCAGATAGCGTAGTTGAGATCTTCCGCAAACAACATGATGTGGATTTATCTTGGTCCCCAGTATTTGAATCTGTACAAACCCTTGCTGACCGAATAACACCATTGGGTTCATGGATCGATAATGGTAGTGGTGATGACCAATCGAGAATCTGGACTGGCATGCCATTAAGAACGCATCGTCGTTGTGATGACCCTATGTTTTCTATTGCAAATAGTATTGCTTATGCTGGTCAAATGGTTCAGGGACGTGTCGATAGTGCAGGAAATCCTAAAGCTGTAGATATGGCCTATGACATAGGAGCCAGTACATGGTTCAATGTGGACTCAATAGATTTTACACACCCTGTTAATTCTGAAGAACTAGATGTAATGATTTACTCTTTAAGAAAGCTTGAAGAGAGACGCAAAGCTTCAGTTGATAATTCGAAAAAGAAAATATATGTAATTTCACCTTTTAGAAAAGTTATTCAAGCATGTAAAGAGCGTATTAAAGATGAAGGGTTAATAGGTGTTGAATGTGGTACTGTGCATACTTTTCAGGGCAAAGAGGCTGATATCGTATTTCTTGTGTTAGGAACAGCAAAAGAACGTATAGGAGAAGGGGCTAGAGCGTGGGCTTCTTCAACTCCAAATTTATTAAATGTTGCTGTGACACGAGCTAAGAGTCGTTTGTATATTATTGGTAATGTTCATACTTGGTCTAAAATGAACTATTTTTCAACCCTATTTGATGCACTTCCAGTGAAAACAATTAATACTATAAATAAATCGATCGAGTTTGAATAGTTTAGCGCTTTTAAAAACAATGGCTGCACGGAGTTTCAAGGCTATTTATGGGGATGCCCCATGCCTTTAAAAGATTTTCTTAAACAAGTATCATATCTGAATAGTTTGGATTAGTTTTTGATTTGATTTGATTTGATTTGATTTGATTTGATTTGATTTGATTTGATTTGATTTGATTTGATTTGATTTGATT
>NZ_JAVQNR010000039.1:0-58304 GCF_031799005.1 Acinetobacter sp. V102_4
TGGTAGCGGGAGCTGGATTTGAACCAACGACCTTCGGGTTATGAGCCCGACGAGCTACCAGACTGCTCCATCCCGCAACAAAAACAAACTACTTGCACTCAACTTTCTGGTTAAAAGCTGGTGCGGAAGGGGGGACTTGAACCCCCACGCCCGAAAGCACTACCACCTCAAGGTAGCGTGTCTACCAATTCCACCACCACCGCAGCTTGTGGGACGCATTCTAGTGCTTCCAACTGCAAAAGGAAAGCCTTATTTCGAATTATTGACTCGTTTTTGGTGCATTTGGTGAAGTTTCAGGCGATGTTGTTTGAATTGGCGCTGTCGTCTGTACAGTTTTTAAACTATATGCTTCAGTAGTCTGTTTTTTCGCAAAAACAGCTAAGGTTAAACTAGTCACAAAAAACAATGCTGTTAACACAGCAGTAAGTCGAGTAAGGAAGTTAGCAGAACCCGATGCGCCAAATACAGTGGCTGCTCCGCCACCGCCGAAAGAAGCACCAGCATCCGCACCTTTACCGTGTTGCACTAGAATCAAGCCAATCATCAGTACCGCTAAAATAATATGTACGATCAGTACAAAAGAGTGCATACCCTATCCTCGTTATTTACTTTGTGCAAAGGCTTCTACGATTTGATAAAAAGATGCTGCATTTAACGAAGCACCTCCAACCAACGCGCCATTAATATCTGGACATGCTGCCAACTCGACTGCATTTTCAGCTTTTACACTACCGCCATATAAAATCGCAATGTCTGGACCCGCAGAAGTAATCTGACTTAAACCTTCACGGATTTTAGCATGCATTGCCTGTGCATCTTGTGGTGAAGCAGTTTTACCTGTACCAATTGCCCAGATTGGCTCATAAGCAATTACAATTTGCTTTTGCCATTGCTCTGCAGTCACTACAGGAGCTATATCACAGATTTGTTGCAATACAACCTGTTCTGCCAAATCTTGTTCACGCTGTTCGAGACTTTCACCCACACAATAAATGACAGTCAAGCCTGCATTTAAAGAATTTTGGAGTTTGGCCTTCAAAATTTCAACGTTATCACCTAATAAATCACGGCGTTCGGAGTGACCCACCAATACAAAATTAATTTGGCTATCTTTTAATAATTCTGCACTGACTTCACCAGTATAGGCGCCTGTACCTGCTACACGCGATACATCTTGTGCAACTGTATATACTGTTCTTGCAGCATCTTGCAATTGTGTTTGTACCATTGCAAGTGCAATAGAAACTGGAGCAACCCCGACATGGCAGCTTTCATCTGCAATTTGGTTTTGTTGCAATAGTTGTTTAAATTCTTCTATAAGTTGTTTGGCATTGGCACGCATTGGGTTCATTTTCCAGTTGCCAACTACCCAAGGCGTAATCGTCGAACCCGACATACGGCTCACCTTTCATCAAAAATGCAGCACATTCTACACGCATTTCTACAAATTTCAGATACTTTTCTTTAACGGGGTTGCTCATATCTTTTCTACTATTTGAAATCAGTAATAAAACTTTATTGAGCCCAAAGCCTTAGCTTTTAAAAATTAATGAATAAAAACTTCGACTGGTTCAAGCTTTGATAAGCGGATCAAGACGAGAGCATCATTTTCTCAGGTAGTAATTTTAGATAACAAAAGTATAATTTTTTATATACCAATTATAAACATATGAGCACAGGTAGGCAGATGTCAGTCATACATACATCTCCAAAATTTTCGGGGTTTTTTCGACGATTAGTCGAAGAAAAACATGTGTCGGCAGCGACCATGCAAACAGCATTAGATACAGCAAAAAGAGCTAAACAGGATACAGTTTCGTACCTGATTGAAGAGGTTCATCTCTCCCCTTCTTTATTAGCTGAAACAATTTCTATTGAATTTGCTGAACCATATTTTGATCTGGATGTTTACGATACCAGCCAGATTCCTAAAGATTTGGTCGACCAGAAACTGATTTTAAAACATCGGGTCTTACCTCTCGTACAAAGAGGACAGATCTTATATGTTGCAACCAGTAATCCCAGCAATATTGAAGCGATTGATGCTATTCGCTTCAACAGCAAGCTTATGGTTGAGCAGGTTATTGTCGAGCACCATAAACTTGAGAAAATTCTGGCGCAGCAATTTACTGAAGAAAGTAGTTTCGAGTTTAGTGATGAAGAGTTCGATCTTGATGTAGATCTTGATACCTCAGCCGCTCCAGAAGAGGATGATGACACTCCTCAGGGCGATGAAGCACCTATTGTTAAATATGTTAACAAGTTATTAATAGATGCGATTCGTATGGGAGCTTCAGACTTGCATTTCGAACCCTACGAGAAATCGTATCGGGTCCGTTATCGGGTCGATGGCGTATTGCGTCAGATTGCAAACCCACCTTTGCAACTCGCCACTCGGTTAGCTTCACGTTTAAAAGTTATGTCTCAAATGGACATTTCTGAAAAGCGTGTTCCTCAAGATGGTCGTATCAAACTCAAGCTATCGAAATCTAAAGCAATTGATTTTCGTGTGAACTCTCTTCCGACTTTATTTGGTGAAAAGCTAGTTCTACGTATTCTCGATCCATCTAGTGCCATGTTGGGAATTGATGCTCTAGGATATGAAGAAGAGCAAAAAGCACTCTTTATGGAAGCATTAGATAAGCCACAAGGTATGCTTTTAATTACTGGTCCTACAGGTTCTGGTAAAACAGTATCCTTATATACGGGCCTCAACATTTTAAACACTGAAAGTTCCAATATTTCTACTGCCGAAGATCCGGTCGAAATTAACCTTGAAGGTATTAATCAGGTTAACGTGAACCCTAAAGTAGGTCTTAGTTTTTCGGCTGCGCTTAAATCATTTTTACGTCAGGATCCTGACATTATTATGGTCGGTGAGATTCGTGATTTAGAAACAGCTGAAATCGCGATTAAGGCTGCTCAGACGGGTCACATGGTGATGTCCACACTACATACCAACAGTGCCCCTGAAACACTTACTCGTCTACGCAATATGGGAGTTCCATCTTTTAATATTGCGACATCGGTCAATTTGGTAATTGCTCAACGTTTGGCACGTCGATTATGCCCTCAATGTAAGGTGCCTAGTGACATTCCTAAACAAAGCCTATTAGAAATGGGTTTTACCGAACAAGATCTAACACATCCCGATTTTCAAGTTTTTCAACCGGTCGGTTGTCCTGAGTGTCGTGAGGGCTACAAAGGTCGAGTAGGTATTTATGAAGTAATGAAAGTCACACCTGAGATTTCCAAGATTATTATGGAAGATGGCAATGCTTTAGAAATCGCTGCTGCTTCTGAAAAATTGGGGTTTAGTAATCTGCGTCGCTCAGGTTTAAAGAAAGTCATGCAAGGTGTTACTTCTTTACAAGAAGTCAACCGCGTGACCAGTGAATAAAGACAATTTAAAATAAGGATAATGTCATGACTGTCAAAAAGGCACAATTGATGCCGACTTTTGCTTATGAAGGGGTTGACCGTAAGGGCGTAAAAATTAAGGGAGAACTTCCGGCTAAAAATATGGCTTTAGCCAAAGTCACCCTACGCAAACAAGGGGTAACTGTCCGTAATATTCGGGAAAAGCGTAAAAATATTCTTGAAGGTTTATTCAAGAAAAAAGTATCAACGCTCGATATCACGATTTTTACCCGACAACTTGCAACCATGATGAAAGCTGGCGTGCCACTGGTACAAGGCTTTGAAATTGTGGCGGAAGGTTTAGAAAATCCAGCGATGCGCGAGGTGGTACTCGGTATTAAAGGTGAAGTTGAAGGTGGTAGTACTTTTGCATCAGCTTTAAGAAAGTATCCTCAGCACTTCGACAAACTATTTTGTTCTCTTGTAGAGTCTGGCGAACAATCTGGTGCGCTTGAAACCATGCTGGATCGTGTGGCAATTTACAAAGAAAAAAGTGAATTGCTTAAGCAGAAAATTAAGAAAGCGATGAAATATCCAGCAACGGTTATTGTGGTTGCTGTGGTTGTTACCATTATTTTGATGGTTAAAGTAGTTCCTGTCTTCCAAGACCTGTTTTCTTCCTTTGGCGCAGATTTGCCTGCGTTTACACAAATGGTCGTAAATATGTCGAAATGGATGCAGGAATACTGGTTCATTATGATTATTGTGATTGGTGCAATTATTGCTGCTTTTATGGAAGCTAAAAAGCGCAGTAAAAAATTCCGTGATGGTTTAGACAAACTCACGCTTAAGTTGCCTATCTTTGGCGATCTTGTTTACAAGGCGATTATTGCCCGCTACAGCCGTACTTTAGCAACCACTTTTGCAGCAGGTGTTCCGCTCATTGATGCGCTTGAATCAACAGCAGGTGCAACCAATAATGTTATTTATGAACAAGCTGTCATGAAAATTCGTGAAGATGTTGCAACAGGTCAACAACTCCAATTTGCGATGCGCGTTTCAAATCGTTTTCCATCTATGGCTATACAAATGGTCGCAATTGGTGAAGAATCTGGTGCACTAGACAGCATGCTCGACAAAGTTGCCACCTACTATGAAAATGAAGTTGATAATGCCGTTGATGGCTTAACTTCAATGATGGAACCTTTAATTATGGCAATTTTAGGGGTACTCGTAGGCGGTCTAGTGATTGCTATGTATCTTCCAATTTTCCAAATGGGCTCAGTCGTGTAATGCAAGAAATTATTGCTTATTTTATTCAAAACTTAACTGCACTTTATATTGCAGTTGCACTATTGAGCCTATGTATTGGTAGTTTTTTGAATGTGGTGATTTATCGCACCCCCAAAATGATGGAACAAGATTGGCAGCAAGAATGTCAAATGTTACTCAATCCTGAACAACCAATCATTGACCATGAAAAGCTAACATTAAGTAAACCTGCTTCATCATGCCCCCAATGTCACCAGCCCATTCGCTGGTATCAAAATATTCCTGTCATAAGTTGGTTAGTTTTAAAAGGTAAATGTGGGCATTGTGAGCATGCAATTAGCATGCGCTACCCAGCCATCGAACTATTAACAATGGCATGTTCACTGGTTGTGGTCATGGTGTTTGGCCCAACCATACAAATGATTTTTGGACTAGTCCTGACTTGGGTTTTAATTGCTTTAACATTTATTGATTTTGATACTCAGCTGCTACCCGACCGTTTTACCTTACCTTTGGCCGCACTTGGTTTAGGCATTAATATCTTTAGCATATACACCACACCCACCTCAGCTATTTGGGGTTACTTAATTGGTTTTTTATGCCTATGGATTGTGTATTACCTATTTAAAGTAATTACCGGCAAAGAAGGCATGGGCTACGGCGACTTTAAGTTGCTTGCGGCATTAGGTGCATGGATGGGGCCATTGATGCTGCCATTAATTGTGCTATTGTCATCTTTACTAGGTGCAATTATTGGCATCATTTTACTAAAATTACGCAATGACAATCAGCCCTTTGCCTTTGGGCCGTATATTGCCATTGCAGGCTGGGTTGCCTTTTTATGGGGTGACCAGATTATGAAAATCTATTTGGGAGGTTAAGATGGCTTTTATTCTGGGAGTCACAGGTGGAATTGGCAGTGGAAAATCTGCTGCAACACAATGGTTTGAATCCCAAGGAATACAAGTCGTCGATGCCGACATCGTTGCTCGCGAAGTGGTTGAAAAAGGCCAACCTGCCCTTCAAAAAATTCAACAAACTTTTGGAGACTGGGTACTTCAAGCAGACGGGAGTTTAGATCGCCGTGCCCTACGCGAGTATATTTTTCAAAATCCACAAGCACGCCATACACTTGAGCAAATTACTCATCCTGCAATCCGCCAATCTATTATTCAACAATTACAAAATCCGCGTAGTACTTATGTGATTTTAGTTTCGCCATTGCTCTTTGAAACCAACCAACATGAATTGGTTAATCACACATTATTAGTTGATGCGAGTGAACAAACTCAAATTCAGCGTGCAAGCCAACGCGATGGACAAAACCAAGAACAAATCCAGAAAATTATTGCGGCGCAAATGCCACGTGAGCGAAAACGCGAACTTGCCAATGACATTGTGTTTAATGACGGATTACTCGAACATTTACATCAACAATTAGAGCCTTTACATCAAAGTTATTTGAAACGTACAGACTAATCTGGCTCATTTTGCTGTTTAATTTTTTGTGCCAAGCTATCTGGTCGGAACCATCGCCAAGGTTGTAAAGCACCAATTCCCATTCCGACCAAGCCCACAACAATCGATGGGCTTAACGCCTCCCCTAACAGAGGTACGGCCAATATGGCTGCAATAAAAGGCGCCAAAGTGACAATGCTTCCAGTTTTAAAAGCACCAAGTCGCTGAATGGCTGCCACATAAGTCAAAGTTGCAATAATAACGACAAATACACCATGGAAAATGCCTTGTATGGCTAAATGAACAGGGCTGACTTCCATGAAATGCTTAGGCAAAAATAAAACATAGATGGGCAAATAAATAATTGCAGACCAAATCGCAACACTTGCCATTGAGTGCCATGCAGACAGTTTCCACTGTTTAAGTAACACAGTGAAAATACCCCACCAAATCGCACTAATAAAAAGGAGTAGATCACCTATTCCAAAAGCAGAAGCATTACCTTGCAGCATTAAAACACTCATGAGCCCTAAAGCAGTGATCATGATTGCCAGACTAGCCCATGTATGTTTATCAAATGGTTGTCTAAATAAAATATATGCTGCGAACGCAGTACAAATTGGGATACAGCCATTTAAGAAAATTGCAGCATGAGCGGCGGGAGCATAGAGAAATGCGGTGTAGACGGTGAGACAATAAATGACCCCACCAATCAAGGCCAGAATAACCGCATGCTTACTCCATAAAAAAGCGAGATCTTTTTTATAGATCAAAATAGGCATTAAAATTAAGAAGGCTATAGCGAAGCGCAGTGCGGCAATGTCCCAAGCACTGATGTGCCACTGTGCATTTAAACGGGCAAAAAGCGTAAACCCGCCCCAAATGCACATGGTCACCAATACAAAGAAATAACCTTGCTTACGGGGAGACATATCAAGATGACTTAAACTAGAAAGGCAGCTAAATTATACCTCAGAACGCTGGCGGCAAGCCTCATAAAGAGCCATACCAGTCGCTACACTGACATTTAGACTTTGTAGATTTCCTGACATCGGAATATAAACTTTATGATCACACTGTGCCTGTGTAATTGGACGCAAACCGGTATCTTCAGCTCCCATCACAATCACGACTGGTCCAGAAAAATCGCATTTTTGAAGTGGCAACGCACTTTCA
Organism: Acinetobacter sp. V102_4; assembly: GCF_031799005.1. Lineage (NCBI taxonomy): Bacteria > Pseudomonadati > Pseudomonadota > Gammaproteobacteria > Moraxellales > Moraxellaceae > Acinetobacter > Acinetobacter sp. V102_4. The sequence goes on from NZ_JAVQNR010000039.1 coordinate 7,267, forward strand.
TCAAGCATGGTGCCAATCACACGCACATGAGTTGTTTCTTTAAGATGAGCCAATGTACGAGCTAAATTTGTGACTTGAATGAATTTAACTTTCTCGGCTCCACCTGCTGCAACTTTACGAGCAGTTGGCGTTAAACTTGCCGCACGATCACGAGGCACGATGACTGCTTGCACACCCATCGCAGCGGCGGTACGAATACAAGCCCCTAAGTTATGTGGGTCTGTCACCTGATCCAATGCCAACAACAAGGCATCTGGAGTTTCACTTAAGATTTGATCAAGATCTTGCTCATTTAATACAGGATGCGGACGCACTGCTGCAACTACGCCTTGATGAAATGGTAGACCTGCAAGTTTTTCAAGACTATCGCGGCTTGCTTTTTGTACACTGATTCCAAAAGGCTCTGCCAATTGCAAAATCTTTTGCAAACGCTGATCATCCCGTCCTTTTAAAGTAAACAGGGTTAGCACACGCTCCGGCTCAAGTTCTAGCAATGACTCCACTGAATGAACGCCATAATAATATTCCTGTTTTGCCATGCATGACCTCTAACAACGTTTGAGCAAAAAAATAAAAATCCTGCAAAGCCAACTTCACAGGATTTCTTTGGGCATAGTGTACCCGATTTGAACAGGAATTTCTTAGCCTTCTAAATGGCACACGTAATCGAGGACTTCATCAGTTTCGATTTTAAAAACGCTATTTCCAGGCACGTAAAATGATTGGCCTGCACGGAACAATTCACTTTCATTACTGTCCGCAATTGTTACGCGACATTCACCTGAAATAATTTCCATACGCTCAGGGACATGTGTTTCAAAAGTTAAGGCTTGCTCAGTCGGCAAAATAACACCTAGTGTTTTTTTCGTTCCATCTTCAAATTGCACGGTATGGCTGATACATGCTCCACCAAAATAAACGTTTGATTTTTTGATGACCGTTACATGATCAAATTGGTTTGTACTCATGCACATTCTCCAGATAATGCCATATTTATATAAATTATGATGAATGTAGTTTAATTGTGCCTAAATAACTAATCAATCAGTTTTCATACGGATAGACTTGTAATTTCCACTGCTCGGCCTGAATTTTTTTGGCAAAAGCATGAGGTAAATTAATCTCAATATTTCGACTATTCGACACAATTGCATCGTATCTGCAAACTTCGACCTGATTTTCATCTAGGAGTACCCAACACACTCTTTGTGCAGTTGGATGGGCAACTGCTGTAGCAACCACCGGTGAACCGTCATTCATTCCTACATGAAAATTTTCACTGTCATTTTGCATTAACGCCAGATCACAAGCTGGAAAATCAATAGCATCTGAATCGAATTGCTGGCTATCGTGTATAAGCACACTCTGTTTTAAAGTCGGCCAAATACAATAACGCAAATAATGCTGATCCATCACCCGATTATCCAGATAACGTCCGGTGGCAACATAATCTCTGATATGTGCTTCAATATTATGAAAAATCCCCGTACATCCGCCCCACATTCCAGCCAGAATTAGTTCGGTATGAGAATAGTTATCTCGCATTAAATGAAACCATTTATCGCTCTTGAGCCACGCATCTACAGCCGCCTTTTCACGGTACGACACAATCGAGTCGGCATCACGTATAAGAAAACGCTTAATTGTTGGATCATCCATCACAAAAAAACGCCAAAACAACCCTGATAGTTGTTTTTGGGAGTCCGTCACGGGTACCACTTGCGCACCTTTCTCTTTTAAACGCTGTTGCACAAGCACTGGAACGGTATCATCGACATAAAATCGGCACGTCCACTCTGGATAAACTTGTTTGGCTAACTCAGTATTTAAAATAGAGGTTTCACAATAACGCGGGTTTGCTCCAAACAATGAAAAGGCAATAATATTTTCTTGAGGGTTTGAACTAAACTCTGGGGGCGCATGATTGGGAATAGGCAAAACAGGTTCGTTCTTAGCCAATTCTTTTTTAGTTGTAATGGCCAAGCGTCCAAATTTTATTGTTTCTTCTTTTTTATTTAAATGATGACAAACTTCTGTTAATCCATCGTATAAGTTTGTATTTACGTTAGACCCACTTGCCTGAATAGCTTGCAAATAGTGTTGATAGGCATCGTTATAACGGCGTAAGCGTAGCTCGGTATATGCCAAATCAGATAATGCTCCCGGATGCTTGGGAACTAAATTAACAGCTTGTTTAACATGTTGATAAGCTTTGGCATAATCGCCTTGTGCGGCAGCCTGTTTAAATGCATTAAAATGTTGATTTAAAATTTTATTCATTTCTGCAGGATTGCTTTTTTTATGACGGTTGATCATCCCTATCGGTGGTTTCGGTAAGCTTAATGTTTTTTTCATTGTAAATATCCGCAATCTTGCTGTTCTATAATTTCAGTTAGAATAATAGATCACTTGTAGCAAATTCAAAACTTCTCTATCTTTAACCCATAATTTGGCGCGTTGGATGCGTTTATGCTCACACATTTAACTTTAATTAATTTTGCATTAGCTGATCATTTAGCTATTGATATAGAACAAGGATTTAATGTTCTAACAGGCGAAACAGGTGCCGGAAAATCATTATTACTGGATGCACTTTCTGCCTGTCTAGGGGAACGTACCGATACGAATTATGTCCGTTACGGTTCAGACAAAGCGGATATCACCGCCGTTTTTACCTATCAAAATAATAGCCCTGAAGAAAAATGGCTACAAGAACACGAGCTAGATGATGATTCTGGGGAAATTCATTTACGTCGCGTTATTTTTGCAACTGGACGTAGTAAAGCATGGGTCAATGGCCGCCCTAGCAGTTTATCTGAACTCAAAGAATTGGGCCGTTTGCTCGTTCAACTCTATAGTCAACACAGCCAGCAGCAGCTTCTTGAGCCACCATATCCAAAGCATTGGCTAGATCGTTATAACAATTTTTATGTTGAAGCGAATGATGTACGTGAAGCCTATAGTATGTGGCAACGCACGATTCGTTTGCACCAAGCAGCCTTAGATGCACAAGCAACACGTTTGCAGCGTATTGGTACTTTAGAGCATCAAATTGAAGAACTTGAAGAGGTTGTCCAAACCGATTACAAAGAAATTGAACAAGAATTTGATCGTCTTAGCCATCATGAACATATCATGCAAGACTGTAGCTACAGCTTAAATGTTTTAGATGAAGCTGAGCAGAATATTACTCAAGAAATATCTTCGATTATTCGCCGTCTAGAATCTCATGCCGGGCGTAGTGATCAACTTTCTGAGATTTATAATTCTTTACTGAATGCTCAAAGTGAAATAGATGATGCAACGGCAAACTTGCGTCAATTTATTGATCGTCAAAGCTTTGATCCCGAGCGAATGGAAGAACTCAACTCTAAACTTGAGGTTTTTCATCGTCTGGCACGCAAATACAGGACTCAACCGGAAACACTTAAAGAAGAATATGAAGCTTGGCAACGTGAGCTTGAGCAACTACATCAACTTGAAGACCCAGAAACACTGGCAGAGCAAGTTGAAAAGTCGCATGAGGAGTTTTTAGAAAAAGCTCAGCATTTAGACAATATTCGTCGTGAAGCTGCCGCTCCGCTTGCTAAACAATTAACTGAACAAGTGAAACCTTTAGCGTTACCAGAAGCACACTTCGAGTTTAAGTTCGAACCATTAGAACAACCATGTGCAGAGGGTTTAAGCTTTATTCAACTTTTATTTACTGCCAATAAAGGTATTCCTCCACAACCACTGGCACGAGTGGCATCTGGTGGTGAGCTTTCTCGTATTGCACTCGTGATGCAAGTCATGAATGCTGAGAAAACCGAATCCGAAGTTTTGGTGTTTGATGAAATTGATGTCGGGATTAGTGGCGGTACCGCAGAAGTTGTGGGACGTTTACTTGCCGACTTAGCGCAACATGTCCAGCTCTTATGTATTACTCACCAAGCACAAGTTGCTGCACAATCTGATCAGCATTTATTAGTGAAAAAACAACAAACTGACCCAGCCAGCAGTACAATTGTAGAACTTGATGAAAATCAAATCATTTTTGAGTTAGCTCGCATGTCAGGTGGTGTTGAAATTAATGAAACAACCTTGCAGCACGCAAAACAATTACGCCAACTTAAATTTCAGGCTTCTTCAAATTAATAAAGAAAATGAGAGAAAAAGATTGGCGAAATCCGATTAACTCTTGTATGTTGATAAAAAGAACCTATATAGATAAAAGGGTCGAGAGGCCCTCTAGTGACATTTTTTGAGGGAGAACCGCTTAGGTGACCAAACAATACCTGACTCACCGTTGTCTGATTGCCCCGCCAGAAATGGCAGATGACTTTTTCGCAAACACTGTAATTTATCTTGCTCGTCATGATGAAGAAGGTGCTCAAGGCATTATTATTAATCGTCCTTCCGGTATTCAAATTAAAGAATTACTCAACGATCTCGACATTGAAGCTGACAATGTAAATCCACATGCGGTTTTACAAGGTGGTCCTTTACGTCCTGAAGCTGGATTTGTTCTCCATACTGGGCAACCAACATGGCATTCATCTATTGCTGTAGGTGAAAATGTTTGTATTACGACCAGTAAAGATATTCTTGATGCGATTGCTCATAACGAAGGTGTCGGTCGATACCAAATTGCATTAGGCTATGCGAGCTGGAGCAAAAATCAGTTAGAAGACGAAATTACGCGTGGTGACTGGCTCATTTGTGATGCTGATATGGATCTGATTTTTAACCTGCCTTATGACGATCGTTGGGATGCAGCTTATAAAAAAATTGGTGTGGATCGTGCGTGGCTAGCATCTGAAATCGGACATGCTTAATGACCGAAACACAATCAAAATCGATTATGGCTTTTGACTTTGGCACTCAAAAAATGGGAATGGCGATTGGCCAATCTTCAATTGAAAGTGCCAACCCCCTCCCTCTATTTGTCATGAAAGATGGTATCCCGAACTGGGATCAACTCTTAAAAATCGTGAAAGAATGGCAACCCGATTTATTTTTGGTTGGCCTTCCCCTAAATATGGACGATAGCGAGTCAGAACTTTCTACACGTGCTCGCAAATTTGCGAGACGCTTACGTCATCAAACCAACATAGAAACGTTAATGGTAGATGAGCGTTTAACGACACGTGAAGCGAGAGAAGAGTTAGGTTTTTACCAAGAACAAGGTCGAGCAAAAAAGCTATCAGCAGATAGTTTTGCAGCTGCACTACTCATTCAGAGTTGGTATCGAAATCCAGTCGGTTTAACACCCTAAGATTTTAAAAAAGAAGGAAGGCTAAAGCCTTCCTTCTTTTTTTACTTCTCAACAATATGTACGGTAGCAGTTCGTCCCGAGACAAAAGCAAGCTGATTCTTCGGTGTTTCATCTAATACGATCTTCACGGGTACACGCTGCGCTAAACGAACCCAGCTAAAAGTTGGATTTACATTGGCAAGAAGCTTAGAGCTACTTGAACGCTCACGATCTTCAATTCCCGATGCAATACCTTGTACATGGCCTTTAATTTTTTGGTTATCACCCATTAACTGTACAGTGGCCTGATCACCGACATGAATACGATTTAATTTGGTTTCTTCAAAGTATCCCACAACATAAAGTTGTTTACGGTCAAGTAATGCAGCAACCGCTTGGCCTACTTGAACATAGTTACCCGGGCTCATATCAAAGTTAGATAAAGTACCATCAGCAGGAGCAATTACCGCAGCACGATGCATATTAAGCTCAGCCAAATGTAAACTGCTCGTTGCTGCCTCAATCAAAGCCTGCTGTTGCTTAACAGTTGCTTCTGCCTGCTCAATTGCCGCTTGTAATTGCTCATGCTCTGCATGGGATTGATCACGTGTTGCAAAAACCTGATCTTGTTCTTGTTTTGAAATCGCCCCATCCATTAAGTTTGAATAGCGGCTCGCATTTTTTTCAGCTAAACGAATATTGGTATCTGATTTAATCAGGTTTGCTTTTGCTTGAGCTAAGCCTGCTTGTGATTGAGCAAATGCTGCTTTCGCTTTTGCTAAATCAGATTTTGCTTGCTCGACATCTAAAGCTCGACGAGACACATCAATTTTAAAGAGTACCTGACCCTTCTTCACACTCTGGTTATCTTGAACCAAAACTTCTGTGACAAGACCCGCTACATCCGAAGATACTTGGATGACATCACCACGAACTCGACCATCTCGTGTCCACGGCGCTGCATTGTAGTAGTTCCACAAATGCACAATGGTATAAACCGCAACCATTAATGCGACAATCAAAATTACTGGACGGATGACTTTTTTCAAATCCACCTGATTCATTTCACTCACCTAACTCAATCTTTAATTTCGCAATCATCTCTATGCACCCACCCCAACAAAAATTTGATGTATCACCAAGAGCAATAAAAGGTAAAAACACAAATTAAAAATACTAGGTAATGCAATCCAGCCTTGTGCAATCCATTTGTTGGTTAAAACACTTAATCCACGGAAACATATATATGCCAAGAGGGCTTGAACGAGCAAAGAAGGCACGTAAATGCCATAAACATTAAACTCACCCATTTGCTGTGGCTCCTCTAAAGGTGCTGTTTTCATTCATTTGATCTGATGAAACATGACACATGCTATAAGCAATATTGTTAAGTGAAATGAGTAATCTTTGTCGCATAGTCATATCGTCAACATTTGAAGCAAGCTGTTTTAGTTCAAATAAAGCTCGATGGATTTTTTCCACTAAAGCTACAGTATTGTCTGCATCATTTTCTTTAGCTCTAAACAGTTCATCCAGATTTTGTTGCAGATTTCCGATGTGATGAGCCAGTTCTGAATTTTGAGGGAACTGATTCGCCAGTTCTTGTAATCTACTTAAATCGACAATACTGCTCGACTCAATCAGTGCTTGATGAATTGAAGTTTTAATCTCGCCAGATTGCACCATTTTGCTGTTTAGAATCCCAATTCGGTCTAGCATGCTGCGTAAGTGAACTTTAAAATCAAGACCATATGGCAAATAAATCGCCTGTCTCATTGCACGATAATGCAAGGCCAAAATACGGCTGGCACTCGTGTCTGGAGACATTGCACGAACCACGTCAATGACAACTAAAGACACCAAGACACCCAAGATCATGGCAAAAGAACCATCAAGATAAGACACCGCATCCATGCTATAAGCATTGTGCAGGTTTAGGCCCATCATGGTATTAATACCCAAAACCATACCCACTGGCATAAGCATCTGGTTAGCCATCATAGAAACTGCAAACAGGAACATAGGTAATAAAACCAGTCCAAGTTCCCAGAATGTGGTGACATGAGGGAAAATACCAAATGCGTAAACGAAGACTAAAACTGCTGAAGCTATACTGCCCCAGATAAAAATACGCAAAACTGGAACGGGATTATCTAAGGCCGTTAAAATACAGGCAGTTACTGCGCCCATTTGCGCCATCATAAATCCAGCTTTCCATCCCGAAATAATCCAGACCCCAGTTACAATAAATGTAATAAGGACTGCACTGATGCCACCTCGGATAGCCACACCATGATCACGGTGTAAACTCGGATATTTGGTGGTCATTGGCGTAATGTTGTCAGGGATTTCTTTATTACCTTGCTGAATTCGCTGCCACAAGACTTTAACCGCTAAAACATTGCTAATGAAATGGCGCACATCCATTTTCATGGCTGCGACCAAAACTTGCTGATGGGTAGAAGCCGATTCCATCAAACTTGCAAAATCACTTTCAAACTCATCAGGTAACTGCAAAATATTTTCATCAATAATTAGATCTTTTTGCTCTAAAAACTGTACAACATGAGCCGAAAGCTGTTGCAGTTTTTCTGCATGGGTCTCGATGAATCGAAGTTCTTGAAGTTGCTTAATACGCTCAGATAAAGCAACCAGATTAGCGACCACCATTGAGATTTGATGAAGCATTTCCTGCAAGGGTTTGGTCATGCCATGCAACTCACCCTTCTCATAACTCAAATGTACTGCCAAAGCATGAATATCTGTGGTGTCGCGAGTAATGGTCGCTAAAAGTTGAGTATTGTTCTGCTGCGGGTCAGCAATTAATAAATTAGCAAACAGATTCTCTGTATCTTTCAGCGTTTTGATGACGCGTTGCTTAATCGCAGAACCAATGTGCATTGGAAGAATAGTGGCAGAAACCACAGCGCTTGAAATCACTCCAATCGAAATCTCTATGACCCGAGCTAAAGCAATATCAAAAATATTGTATTGATCAATATAGGTAATCGCATTAAAGACAATCATGGCTGTCGAGTAACCCGCCAGCATAAAAGCATAACTGCGTGGAGTCCGGTCAAGTAAAGACACATAAAGCGCAAAACCCACCCACAACGACAACACCACAGTAAATAACCAGGGTGTATTAATGAGATGGGGCGTTAGCGTTAAGGCAATCACAGCCCCACCAATCGTCCCTACCACACGGTAGACACACTTAGAGGACACCATTCCTGAATAAGGATTGGCAATAATCAAGACCGTACCAATCGACCACATCGGGTTAATCAGATCTAATTCAAATGAAACAAATAACGCCAGCATTCCGGCAATAAATGTTTTTGTTGCAAAGATCAGATCAAGCCTACTCGGGCGAAATGCCAGTATTTGCTTTAATAACATGAACTCATCTCAAATACAGATTTGAACTGATGAGCATGCTCTTCAATGTTAAATTGCCTTTCTAGAGACAACAAAACTTTGCCATTTGCCTAAAAGCAAATGAGATGAGGAGCATCCTTCAATACAATGATTTTTCCACATCCTGCCTGATTGGCCCAGATGATTTCAATTTGGACGTTATTTAAACGGCCAAACTTTGGAAAGAAGAGGCATCAAGAAATTCGCCTAGAATCGACCAATTTCTCGATTAGATATTTTGTTTGGCAATTTTTTCAAAATAAAGCGATTTAGTCAACTAAAATATCTCTATTTGATAATTTGATATATTTTTTGATAATCGTATATGATGTATAAGCCAAGAGAAGTTTTCTCTTTGTCAGAGTAAAATACTCAAATCAGGCATTTATTTTAGAATTGAGACAAATTTTCTTTTTTTCTGTTATAAGAACTCAAACATGACTCTTTGTTAAAGGATACGAACAAGACGCTATGGCAATTTCAAGTTTTGGCAAAATTTTAACCGTACTGGACCTATTTTCAGTTTCGCGTCCAATAATTAATGTCGATATTATTTGCGAAGAACTTGGCTTGTCTAAACCAACCAGTTACCGTTATCTGAAAGAACTGGTGTCTACCGATCTATTAAAACGCATTAATGGAACGTCTGGCGATTATACCTTAGGCTCAAAAATTGCAGTTCTTGACTATATTTCCCGAACTACTGATCCGTTAGTTCAAATCAGCACACCATTTATGCGAAACATTGTGGAGCGTACCGAACTGTGCTGCTTGCTCACCTATTTAAATGATGACTATTGCATTGATATTCACCATGAAATATTTAAAGACACCGAATTACTCTCATATGGCCGAGGCTGCCCAAGACCTATTTACGTGGGGTCTTCCCCAAAAACGATGGTTTCGCATTTAAGTAAACAACGGATGCAAGACTACTATCATCGTTACCAGCAAGAATTAAAACAATCAGGTTTTGCTGAAGATGAACCAAGCTTTATTCAGCGTATGCGTAAAATTAAAAAACAAGGGTTCTATTTCTCACAAGGTGAGATTGACCCCAATGTTTCTGGCCTTGCCGTTCCCGTTCGTTTTTCGAACAAAGAAGTACCTTTAGCTTTAACTTTAGTTGCTTCTAAAAATCGTTTTGATTTTTTAAATGTTGAAAAACTCACCGAAATTTTGCAAGAAAATGCAGCACTTATTGAACAACGTTTTATGGAGTTATCTGAAAAAGGTGAAATTTAAAACCCGACTTTATGATAATTTAACCTTTTCTTACATTTTAATGCATTGAATAGATCACAATATTCTCATATTATGATTTTAGCTCTTATTGATGATTCTTTTCATCAGCAGCTCATCAATAGAAGCATCCCCCTCAGAGGAATAAGCTCATGTTGCCATCATGGGCTTTTTTCTTGCCCAATTTTTAATGAAAGTCATGAAAACTGAAACTGCCTGAAAGTAAGATTAATACGCGGCTGTAAAATCTTTGTTGAGCGATTTAAACGATGTTGCCAATGTTGTTGCGTTTCGCCACGCATCACGATGAGTTGGCCTGGTTGTAGCCACAATTCAACTTTTTCTTTACTTTGAATATGTCTAAAAGAAAATTTACGGGTAGCTCCAAAACTTAAAGATGCAATCGTTGTGGTTTTCGCCAAAGAAACATCGGAATCACTATGCCAAGCCATACCTTGTGTTCCATCTTCATAAAGGTTTGCCAAGCACGAGTTAAATTTTTCTGAAAGTCGCTGTTCTACCAATTGTTTGAGTTTGGCAAGCGCTCGATCCCAAGGCAAAGAATCACGAATGACACCCGAATATTTATATTGATAATAATTATCTCCATACCACGCCACTTTTCGGGGAGTAATAAAGTGCTTACCATACAACTTAGCCTCGTCATGTTTCCACGCGAGATGTTGGTAAAGATAGTGAAAATATTGTTCAGCCTCTTCTGGGCTTAAAATACAACCATAGTCCTGAACTTCACCATCGTAGGGCAATAAATTTTCACAAGGCTCTGGAGCAAATAAATCCAAGGTCATGCGGTCTCTCCATGTTGCTTTGACATCTCCCAAGCTAACAATGCCAATTTACGCCCCTTTTGCCAATGATATTCTCCGACCATGCCCGTTGCACGTATCACTCGATGACAAGGAATTAAATATGCAATCGGGTTTTGTCCAATTGCTGTAGCAACAGCTCTGACAGCCTTAGGCTTTCCAATCTGTTCGGCAATATCTTGATAGGTCCTCAATTGCCCTTCTGGAATGGTCAGTAACGCTTCCCATACTTGTAGCTGAAACGGAGTCCCTGCTAAGTTAAGCGGAAGCTTGTGCTGCAAGTGTTCTGAAAAATCGTGTTCGAACCACTCTGCAATTTGTTGATGCCAAATCGGCGCCTGATTTTTTAATTGAGCTTTAGGGAACTGCTGTTTAATTATTTCTTCGATATTCTCACGAGTATCGATAAAGCGAACAGAACATATTCCCTTTTCGCTGCTTATAACCAACAGCTCACCAAATGGGCTTGCCTCAATCGAATAATTAAGTGTAACCCCTTCACCTTGCAGTTTATATTCACCAGGCGTCATGCCTTCAAGCTGAATAAACAAATCATGTAAACGGCCAGTACCAGACAAACCCGTGTTTAAAGCAGTCTCTAATAAGCTGCGTTGCTGTAATAGATAATATTTAGCCTGTTGCAAACTCATATATTGGACAAATTTTTTCGGGCTAATACCTACCCATTCTTGAAACTGGCGTTGAATATAACCTGAACTTAAATTCATATGACTCGCAACATCGTCCAGACTAGGTTGCTGGTCCAGATGTTCATATAAATATTCAATCACAGTGGCAATTACAGCAAATTGTCGAGAAGAAAGCATTTGCATGTGTCACCTCCTTAGCACTTATATCTTACATTAAAGTACCTAAAGCTCGGTGACGACCCGATTCTTGCACTATCCGAAAATAAAAAAGCCTTTCGTTATAGAAAGGCTTAATCATTCAATCTGAAATTAAGGCTGCTTTAAATAAGGCCAAGCGGCTCTTAGGTAAATAAACATTGACCATAAAGTAAGAATCACAGCGGTATATAACAAGGCATATGCCAGCATTTCTAAAGGCTGCCAATTGAGTAAAAACACACTGATGGCAATCATCTGAAAAGCTGTTTTATATTTGCCTACTGTCGACACAGCCACACTCGTTCTTGCGCCAAGCTCTGCCATCCACTCACGTAAAGCAGAAACTGTAATTTCTCTTGAAATAATGACAATTGCAGCAAAAGCCATTGATATGGTCGGGTTCCATTGCACCAAAACAATCAGTGCTGCTGCCACCATAAGCTTATCTGCAACTGGATCTAAAAAACGGCCAAATGCTGAAGTCTGGTTTAAAGTTCGTGCCAAATAGCCATCAAACCAATCGGTAATAGCAGCAAACACAAAAATTGCAGTCAAGATAATATGACGACTCATACTTCCTTCTTGCTCACCAATACCCATTGCAGGCGGCCAATACGCAATCACCAAAAATACAGGAATAAGCGCGATACGCGCCAAAGTTAGGATATTTGGGATATTCAGGATTCGCCCTGTGGTCATAAACACCGCCAATTTAGTCTTCAAGCATCTTGTAACAGACAAAAATACATTCTTCAATATTGTATCTATCTGTAACAGCCACTTTATACGAAATATATGAATCGAGGAAGTAGACTGCTTAGGTAAATACCGTAACAGTTTGCCGTAAAATTGCAATTAAATGATCATTTTGATCCCATAAATGCGCATATTCTGTGGAATAACCTTCACCAGCATATTCAGTTACCACCTTATATTTAAACCAGTCACATAGTTGATGCTGGATCGGATGCACATAGGTGATGTGCCAAGTTAAAGAACTTGCAGGAGCAACTTGTTTAAACATCGGCAATACACCAGGTGGCCAAATATCCATCAGAACAATTAAATCTGGCAAAGTCATTTGACGATTTTCATGCTTCTCTGGGGAGAACCTTGACCAACCTCCAAAGTCAGCATACTGACTTCCTGTAACAGGATAATGACCTTCTGCCCAGCATACATCAAAATGTTGATAGCATTCTGGCATTTGTCTAGCAAAAGGAAGAGGCTGTAAGTCTTCTGGCTGTGCATATACTGGAACCATAGGTTCTTGGCGTACTTCAATATTCGAAGTGCGAGGCACACCAAAGCTTGCGACCAAAATAGTTTGTACCGCGCCATCTTGCCATAAACGGGTTTCAAGCGTAGTGACCGACTTTCCTTCCCTTAAAATTTCAATAGTCAATTGGGCAGGTCCCTGCTGTACAGGGCCAACAAAAGTAATACTACAACTTAATAATCTTTTATTTGGGTCGTGAATATTTGAACATGCTTTTTGCATCAATAACCCTGCAACAAAACCACCAAAAACCGTGCGGCCTTGTAACCATCCTTCAGGTATTTCAATCCATTCCTTTTCTTTTATTTCTTCAAATAATCGCAGCAATGACATTCCTTTCCCTAAAACGAAAGTGTTATTAGGAAATATCTTTCATCATTTTGATTGGAATGTGAATGGTCAATCATTTAGTAATTAGCGAATTATTTTGTCACTCGAACTTTAAGCCTATGCTTATTCGTGCAGAATTTTATAAATTGTTCTTGCCATCATCTCACCAAAGCCAGGCACAAGTGTGAGCTCTTTTTCCGAAGCTTTCAAAACACCTTGGATCCCACCAAAATGAGTCAATAAATCTCGACGGCGTTTCGGTCCCAACCCCGGAATTGCTTCTAAAACCGATGTACTACGACGTTTATCACGTTTAGCTCGGTGTTTAGTAATTGCGAAGCGATGGGCTTCATCACGCACCTGTTGAATCAAGTGCAATGCTTTATTGTCTTCTGGTAATTGAATTTTCGTGCCATCAGTAAAATGTAGGGTTTCAAGCCCGGGTTTACGGCCTTCACCTTTAGATACACCCACCATAAAAGCATCGAGCCCAAGTTCTTGCATGACGTCCATCGCCATGTGAAGTTGACCTTTACCGCCATCAATCAACAACAGATCAGGCAATATGGCTTTTTTATAACGTCGTGTTAAAGCTTGGCGCATGGCAGCGTAATCATCGCCACCGGTAATATCTTGAATGGCAAATTGGCGGTAATCACGCTTACGAGCACCACCTTGATCAAACACCACACATGATGCAATTGGAGCTTCACCCATGGTGTGACTAATATCAAAGCATTCAATACGATCGACTGGTCTTCCAATCACTTGTTCTAACTGATGAAAACGTTCATTGAGTTCTAAATGATTACTCAGCTGTCCCTTAATGGCATGTTGAACATTCATTTCAGCAAGTTCTAGCCACTCCGCACGAGTTTCTCGCACACTACTCTTAATTTGGACCTTCTTACCAAACTGCTGTGCCAATGCTTCTTCTAATTCTTTACGGTCAGGTAAAGCAATGTTCACAATGAGTTCATTTGGAACTTCATCTGCAACCTGAAAGTAAAAGTTAGCCATAAAGTCACTGAGCATTTGACCAAGATCATCGCCAAGCATGTCTGGGAAATAACTTTTACCTCCCAACATTCGTCCATTGCGTACATACATAATTTGCACGCAAGTCACGCCAGCCTGATATGCAATTGCCAGAATATCCGCCTCACCCTTAACCTTAAAAACAGCCTGTTGTGCTTGTACTTCACGAAGCAAAGACAATCGGTCGCGGTAAAAAACAGCTTTTTCAAATTCAAGTTCAGCCGCAGCTTGCTCCATTTTAGCAATGAGCTCTTGATTTAACTCTTTGGTGTCGCCTTGCAAAAAACGAATACTGTTATTAACGTCTTCTTTATAATCTTCGGGTGAAATCAGACCTACACAAGGTGCAGAGCAACGCTTAATCTGATATTGCAAACATGGACGCTTGCGCTGTGAGAAGTAGCTATTTTCACACTGACGCACATTAAAAAGTTTTTGCAAAACAAGTAAGGTATCGCGAGCGCTATAGGCGCTTGGATAAGGTCCAAAGAACTTACCAATTTGATGTTTCCCTTTGCCACGACCGCTAGCAAGCCGAGGATAAGGCTTATCTGACGAAACAAAAATATAGACATATGACTTATCGTCTCGCAGCATGATGTTATAAGGCGGACGATGTTGTTTAATTAGATTTTGTTCTAAAAGTAATGCTTCGGTTTCTGAACGAGTCACCAAAGTTTCAATATTATAAATTCTTGCAACTAAAGCCTGGGTTTTAGGATGCTCAATTGTTTTAACAAAATAACTCGACACCCGATTTTTTAGGTTCTTAGCTTTGCCGACATATAACAATTCGCCCTCTTTCCCTAGCATTTTATAAACGCCTGGAAGTTGGGTCATGTGGGCTAAAATTTTTTCAATGTGGGGACGAGCGTTTTGATTCACTATCGGCAGACATGGCTTAATACTGAATACCTAATGTGATGTTTTAACCACTACTTTTCAAGTGCTTTACCGTGTCAGAAGCCAAATTTGAAAACAGATTTGGATATGGCCCGACAGACTATGTCGTACTCGCTTAAGAGTCTAGACGATAGTAGCTATATTTAACGTCTTTCTCTTTATAGACCGCATAGGTTTTTTGGCGAAAATCCGAGAACCAGCCATTGCCTGTATATCCCGCAATATGACCATATGTGTGGCCACTTGTCCGCTCAATAATATAGATATCACCTTCTTGGGGACGGTTAAAAGCAGGTTTAATTTTCTTATAGCCATTTTGTTCAAGCGTATGCCCCCAATCAGAGGCAGCTACTGGGTGCTTAGACACATCTGCTCCTGCTGCTTGTAAAGCAATACGGATGTTTTTGGCACATTTTTCTTTACTATGGTTGGCAGATATACTTTCAAGCTTACTTGAGAACTTGTGCAAATTAATATTTTGATCTTCAGATGGCTGTCTTTTAGCATCAGATTTTTTATGTTTTTCAGTCGTCGAAGCTGCTTTACGTAATATCACTTTCGTTTTTAAATCACTTTGAGAACTGTCTTCTTTTCTCACTTTGATATGGTGAACATGTGCATGAACTGCGTGATGAGCATGAGCCATTTTAAAACCTACTTCCGCTAACCAGTCTTCGAAAAAACCGCGCCATTGTAGAATCAAAATTACTTATTGGTTTTTAATAGTTGTAACAAATTGCCAGCACTGTGAAGTGAGTCACAAAATATCAATAAGGGTTTATTCAAATGAATACTAAAGAATTTGTCAAAAAACTTACAAATAATATGTATGGAATCATGACTAGGAAAATAATATAAGCCATGAAATATTATAGTTAGTCTTTAAATTTAGTATGGATATTTATAAAAATAACTTCTACTTGAAAAATAAAAATGGGATCTCATATGATTAAGACAAAGTTTTATGAAAATTAGAATAAAAGGTCCGATTCCAGTGAAATATCCCATGTCTTTACAAGAAGTGATATCAAATATTGAACATATTTCTGATGAACAAACCATCTATGCGGAGCAACCTTGGATTATTACATCCAAAGCAATTGCTCTATCAGACGATGAAAAGATGGAAGTCATTATCGAGGATATGTGCTACAGTTATTTTCTTGAAGTATTTATTATCAAAGAGTTAATAGAAGACTTAGGCAATTCATTAAATAGTCAAGACCTTGTGCTCCGGATCATTCAATACGCAATAAATGACGCATAATGAATATCAGTGATTTAAAAAATCAAGCTATCCCAGCGCTAGACAATCTTTTTAGCATTTATTGTAGAAACTGAAGTCATCTTTTCACATTTAGTTAAAAAAAATAAAAGTAACTACATAGCAAGAGATGGCTCGAATTAGAAATTATTAATATCTTAACATTAGATGAATGGAAGTCAGATAGGAATACTGAAAATTGGGATACTAAGTGGGGTGAAAAATTTAAAGAAGAAATCTACTTGTAAGAAATGAATTTATTTCTTTTTTAAATAAAATACTAAGCTACCTTTTCCGCTTAAAATAGAAAACGCCCTTTCGGGCGTAATTAATCTTTGTATAAATATGTATTACAAATAAAATTCAATTACTGGGTCAAAGATTCACCTTTCCAAGTCTTAAGCATAGCATCCGCAGCATTTTCAGTGACAAAGTCACAATATTTACCTGCATAAGGTGGGACATACTCGTCAACACCAGACTTATGATGATATTGCCCGGAATATTCGGTATCGTTTATTTTAAATTTCATCGCTAATAATGTTTCACCACGTGACCAGTTAATACCTTGCCATGTTCCCATTGCAGGCGCAGTACGATTTGATTCAGTATACAAAGGTGCAGTAGGATCACTAGAGAACTCAATATAATCTTTATTGCTGTAGGTTTTATTAATCATCCAACAAGTTGAACCTTTCGGAAACTTCACTGAATCTTCTTCTAATAATGCCTTGTAATAAGCTTCAAAAAAGCCCTGCTGACTAAGAGGTAATGATTCGTAAATCCACTGGCCTAAATATTTAGTCACTGGTTGACCTGAAATATCAATTTTAACTAGATCTTGATTTAGAAATAAATTATCGCCTTTCACTAAATTAGCTGGTTGATAGTTTAAGGCTGTATCAGAAAATTGGACTTGGGAACCCAATAAATACCATGTGCCATCAGTTGTTTTAATCGGGTCTAAGGTCACTCCCTGATCAGTGAAATAATGTTGACTAAGTTCATACCCTAATGGATGATTATCAGGATAGCTTATATAAATCTTATTATCCTGAATCTTATAATTTTTCTTCTCAAGCATTGGATTCCCAGCAATCTGACTCGTAGAAAACCAACCAAACTCTGTGCTGGTGTTACTGAGGTATCCTGTTCCTGATTGTCAGATTCATTACATGCTGAAAGTCCAAATGCACATAAACATGAAAGTATTAACTTTTTCATTATGTTCCTAAATTATTAATATAATGTAATCTGTATTATCAATAATTTGCTCTTTTTAGCAATGTAAAAATTAAATAATTCAGATGAAAGGTATTATAGTTTTATTAAGAATTATTCTATAAAACTTAATATCAAACCAACCAAAATTATATAATTAGAGAAGATATCTCACTGCTATTATCGACTAATTAACAATGCTTTTGAATAGAAGAAAATAAAACCATGATGGATAATAAAATTATGAAAAAAACTCATACAATATTGGTATCATCTTGTTTATTATTTCTATTCTATCCGTACATTACTCATCAAAATTAAAAATATCCTATCATAACAAGGGAAAGAATCAATCAACCTCGACGCACTCAACCCCATTGAACGAGCGTGGGAATATTAAATATATCACAAGCAGACAAAATCAAAATTTAAACATTCTTATGATTATGCCTCCAGTCATATTCATACTCAGCAGTATCTTTCTATACAAAGGAGGTATTCCATTTAACACAAGAGAGGGGTTGGATAAAAAATAAAATCCCCCATAAAAAATTTATCTTCCTAAATAAAAAAACGCCCTTTCGGGCGCTTTAATTAAAATACATATGGTCGAACAAAAATCAGGAAGAAAATCCCAAGCATCAAGAACCATTTTAAGAAGTAATACAACTTACGGTTTTTAGCTTTTAATGCTTTGGCTTTAATACGAATTTGGTAAACATAACCAAACGCTTTATTTAAACCGCCTGTTTGGTCACCTGTTTCATTCGGTGAGCTTGCCGCGGTCATCACACTACGACCGAACCAATGGTTGAAACGTTCCATCCATTTCACTTTCATTGGACGTTCAACATCTGCAAAGAAAATGATACGGTTTTGATCTGTCTTATTTTCAGCATAGTGAATATAAGTTTCATCAAACACTACACTTTGACCATCACGCCAAGAGTATCTTTCGCCATCGACATCAATAAAACAACGGTCATCATTTGGTGTAATTAAACCCAAGTGATAACGTAATGAACCAGCATATGGGTCACGGTGTCTTACCAAACGGCTATCGGGTGCAAGCTCAGTAAACATTGCGGCTTTAATCGTCGGCAATGTTTTAAGAAGAGCTGTGGTCTTTGGGCAGAGCTCAGCAGCAGATGGATGACTTGATTCGTACCATTTTAAATAAAAACGTTTCCAACCTGTTTTAAAGAACGAGTTAAAACCTAAATCGTTATAAGTACTCGATGCTTTAATCCCACCTTGATCATATAAAGCTTTCGCTTCGTCACGAATCATTTCCCAATTTTCATCCAACACTTTTAAATCTTTAAAATGCTGGGTGTCGATATAAGGTTGATTCGGCACCTTTGAAAAGATGTACATTAAAAAGTTAATCGGTGCGAGCAAGGTTGAATGGTCAAAAAATTGACGATAAAACGAATGCTTTACTTTCCCACGATGCTGAATATACAACGCTGAAATGATAAAAATCGCTAATATGATCCACTTAATCATATAGTTACTCGCATTTAAGCACCTTTAAAGATACTTTGAAGAAATTTGAAATTGGCAGGAATAATAACAAACTCTAGAAGAAAATTCAGACATAGATCGGCAAGTATTATTTTTAATAAATAGAAATCTCAAAAATATTCATTCTTGAAATTTCCTAAACTTAGCTTTTAAATTAGTTTTGATATGCTTGCCAATTTAATGCAGTCAGAGAATCAAGTGCTTTTGCAGCGGTTTCATTATAGACATAACAACCAGATTTCAATTGTGCAATTTTTAATTGAGCAAGACGAATGTTTTTAGGATCATCGGTATTTTTTAAGAATATTTCCCAATGCTTAATCTCTTGATCAGCGGTCCAACCAATGTTACTCGTGTAATCTGCTGCATATGTCTTACCTTGATATTGCACCGCAACACCAGCACCCACAGCAAAACCTAAACTAGTATCATAAATCGTTGTCCATGGAACATTTTGCCATGTCCCCTTAACTGCCTTATAAGTAAAACCAAATGGATTCGTTTGATTCAAATAATTAAGATACGGGCCATTTTCAGCATCAAAATCCTCAAAACTTTGATTAATTTCGTAATTTTGATCAACATTAAAAGCAAATGTCTCTAGATTAGATTTTTTTGAAACTAAACGATAACAACTACTTCCTTCAGGAAATTTACTCTGCCCATAAGTATTAAGAAATAAACGTCCCTTAGCTGTACTTTCATCACTCACTGAAAAGCCTACTGCTCGATACCCTGGTAAAACAGTATCAAACATATTCTTATTAGAAAGGTCAACTCGTTGAAATTTCCAATCTTCTTTAACATCTCCAATGATGTCTAATCTCCAATCTGTCATTGAATTAAAATTCATGACATTCATTGCTTTATCAGTAGGGAAATAGAGTTTTTTCTCTGTTAACAAATACTCACCTAAAGCTTGATTAGAGGAGCCATCTGTTGATTTTTTATTAAATATTTCAAAATAAGCATTATTTAGCTCATCTGTTTGTTCATTTAGATTATCTATTTGATCAGGGTTGTAATCCATAAAATAATAACGGGTACCATTCGCAATAGAATCTTGTGAAGTACCACTTTGATTGTTATTTGCTGAATTATCATCACTAGAACCACCACCTCCACATGCACTCAACATAAAAGGAAGGATGGCCAAAAACATAAATTTATTTTTTAACATAATACATACTTTATTGAACATTTTTATAACACAAAGTTTATCCAAAGATAAAAAAATAGACAATACTTTCTGTCTAATAATTCACAAAGAACCTTATTTTTTATTACCAGTTCAAAAATTAAAGTAATCAACTATCTGCTACTTTCTCTTGAATTCCTGTCTATTAAGCAGTTCTTTAAATAAAAATATATTTTTCATATATATAGTTTAAGAAGGGTGTTAAAAAAAAATTGATGACCCTTGCGTCACGGCTTGATACAACTTGTCAGGTTTTTTTTAGATATAGTTATCGTAAGATTAGCGAAGCATAAATGTGTACCAAAGCTGTGCACACGCTTCATAACATCAATTTAGAAGTCCTCCAAAACCAAGGAGATCAGGCATGATCCACGCTGGCAATGCCATTACCGTCCAAATGCTTTCGGACGGAATTGCAGAATTCCGCTTTGACTTACAAGGTGAGTCGGTCAATAAATTTAACCGTGCAACAATTGAAGATTTCCAAGCTGCTATTGCTGCGGTAAAAGCAAATAACGATATTAAAGGCTTAGTTGTTACGTCGGGCAAATCAACATTTATTGTTGGGGCAGATATTACCGAATTTGGTGAAAACTTCGCTCAAGGCGAAAAAGCGATTGTTGACTGGCTTATGCCTGTTCACGAAATCTTCAATAGCTTTGAAGATTTAGACATTCCAAAAGTTGTTGCTATTAACGGTATGGCGTTAGGTGGCGGTTTTGAAATGTGCTTAGTGTGTGACTATCGTGTGATGTCAGAAGCTGCACAAGTGGGCTTACCAGAAATTAAACTTGGTATTTACCCAGGTTTTGGCGGTAGCGTACGTTTAAGCCGTGTTATCGGTATCGACAACGCGGTTGAATGGATGGCGATGGCTGCTCCGAAAAAACCGGCTGCTGCACTAAAAGATGGTGCTGTAGATGCGGTTGTAGCTGCTGATAAATTACTTGATGCTGCAACTGATTTAGTTAAGCAAGCAATTTCTGGTCGTTTGAACTGGAAAGCAAAACGTCAAGAAAAACTTGATGCTGTGAAATTGAACCCACTTGAGCAAATGATGGCGTTCAACACAGCAAAAGGTGCAGTACTTACTAAAGCGAATCCGGCTCAATACCCTGCTCCAAAACTATTACTTGATTCATTACAAGCAGGTGCAAGCCTTGCACGTGACGAAGCATTAAAAGCTGAAGCTGAAGGTTTTGCTAAAGCAGCGATTACTCCACAAGCTGGTGCATTGATTGGTTTATTCCTCAATGACCAAGTTGTTAAGAAAACTGCTAAGAAACATGAAAAAGGTGCTCACCCTGTAAACCAAGCAGCTGTACTTGGCGCCGGTATTATGGGTGGTGGTATTGCTTACCAAGCGGCAAGCAAAGGCACACCAATTATCATGAAAGATATTGGTAACCCACAACTTGCATTAGGTATGTCAGAAGCGAACAGCTTGTTAACTAAACAAGTTGAACGTAAGAAAATGAAACCTGCGCAAATGGGTGAAACCCTTGCACGTATCCGTCCTACTTTAAGCTACGATGAGTTTAAAGAAGTCGACATCGTAATCGAAGCGGTTACAGAAAATCCAAAAGTTAAAGAAATCGTTCTTGCAGACACTGAAAAGCATGTTCGTGAAAATACGATTATTGCGTCTAACACGTCTACAATTTCAATTACGCGTTTAGCGAAAGCTTTACAACGTCCTGAAAACTTCGTAGGTATGCACTTCTTCAACCCAGTTCACATGATGCCGCTTGTAGAAGTCATTCGTGGTGAAAAGACTTCTGAAGAAGCAATTGCAACTACTGTTGTTCTTGCTCAAAAAATGGGTAAAACACCAATCGTTGTAAACGACTGCCCAGGGTTCTTGGTTAACCGCGTATTATTCCCTTACTTTGGTGCGTTTGACCTTCTTGTAAAAGATGGCGCAGACTTCCAGCAAGTTGACAATGTGATGTCGAAATTTGGCTGGCCAATGGGTCCTGCTTACCTCATCGACGTTGTAGGTATCGACACAGGTGTACATGGTGCAGAAGTAATGGCTGAAGGTTTCCCTGACCGTATGAAGCCAGACTACAAAGGTTCAATCCAAGCAATGTACGAAGCTAAACGTCTTGGTCAAAAGAATGACGTTGGTTTCTACAAATACGAACTCGACAAGAAAGGCAAGAAAGCAAAAACTGTTGATCCAACAGCGTATGAAATCATTGCTCCTTTCGTAACGGGTGAAAAACGCGAGTTTGATAACCAAGAAATCATTGACCGCATGATGCTTGCTTTCTGTAACGAAACAGTTCGTTGCTTAGAAGACAACATCGTTGCAACTGCAGCTGAAGCTGATATGGCAATGATTATGGGTGTAGGTTTCCCTCCATTCCGTGGTGGTCCATGTCGTTATATCGACCAAACAGGTGTTGCTGAATACGTTGCACTTTGCAACAAATATGCACACTTAGGTAAGGCTTATGAAGCGCCACAAATGTTGCGTGACATGGCTGCTAACAACAAAAAATTCTACGGTTAAGGAGCAACGTGAATGGCTACTTTAAATCCACGTGACGTTGTCATCGTTGATGGCGTACGTTCTGCAATGGGTAAAACCAAAAACGGTATGTTCCGCAATGTACGTGCTGACAGCTTATCTGCTGAATTAGTTCGTGCACTCGTTGCTCGTAACCAGTTTGATACCAATGAAGTTGAAGACTTGATCTGGGGCTGTGTAAACCAGACTCTAGAGCAAGGTATGAACATTGGACGTAACATCGGTCTATTGGCTGACCTACCAAAAACTGTGGCAGGTCAAACTGTTAACCGTCTTTGTGGTTCTTCTATGCAAGCACTTCATACGGCTGCTGCACAGATCGCAACAAACCAAGGTGATATCTTCATTATTGGTGGTGTAGAGCACATGGGTCACGTAGGTATGATGCATGGCATCGACCTTAACCCAGAAGCATCTAAACACTACGCTAAAGCATCTAACATGATGGGCTTAACAGCTGAAATGTTAGGTCGTATGAATGGCATTAGCCGTGAAGAGCAAGACGCATTTGGTGTTGAATCTCACCGCCGTGCTTGGGCTGCAACACAAGAAGGTCGTTTCAAAAACGAAATCGTTGGTGTTGAAGGTCACGATGCAAATGGCTTTAAAATCCTTTGCGACATCGATGAAGTGATTCGTCCAGATGCAAATATTGAATCGTTCAAAGCATTACGTCCTGTATTCGATCCGAAAGGCGGTACTGTAACTGCAGCTACATCTTCAGCTTTATCTGATGGTGCTTCTGCAATGTTACTTATGTCTGCTGAGCGCGCACAAGCGTTAGGTTTAAAACCACGCGCTGTGATTCGCTCTATGGCAGTTGCAGGTTGCGACGCTGCAATCATGGGTTACGGTCCAGTTCCTGCAACTCAAAAAGCACTTAAACGTGCTGGTTTAACGATGGCTGATATTCAAACTATCGAGTTAAACGAAGCATTTGCTGCTCAAGGCTTATCAGTAATGAAAGGCTTAGGCGTTTATGACAAGCAAGACATCATTAACTTAAATGGTGGTGCGATTGCTTTGGGTCACCCACTAGGCTGTTCTGGTGCACGTATCACCACTACGTTGTTAAACGTAATGGAACAACAAGATACTCAAATTGGTCTTGCGACCATGTGTATCGGCCTTGGTCAAGGTATTGCAACGATTATCGAACGTGTTTAATTCTTAAATACTTCGTAAAGAAATCCCCGCTTATGCGGGGATTTCTTTAATGGCCTTGAAGACCATCTTTAATTTTCTGCTGTAAATCTTTAATATCTTGAATATTCACTTTCATCGTACCCTCACGATAAGCGTCGACATTACTTCGATTAATATTCAAATCTCTTAACATTTCAAAGATACCATTGGTTGGATCAGAAGACTGTATTCCACCTGCTACCGCTAAAATGTATTGTTGTAAGAATGGAGAAAGTTGAGACAAATCAGGCTGTGCCATAACTGGCTGATAATCCACTGTAGTCATGCCTTCAGGGACCAAAGCATTCTGTATATCGTAATGAGTTTTATACTCACGATGTTGCAGAGCCTGACGCACTTTTTTATCTTCTTGAAACGGTACAAACCCCACTTCTTCACGTAGCTCAGATTCAGCCATAACGCGAATTGTAGGTAACGTAGCGATCTCTTCAGCTTGAACAGTCGGCAACCCCATAAAAGCAAATGCAGCGATCAAAGCTGATTGTTTTAGAAAGTTCATAACTTGCTCCAAAAATCAGTCACCCTATTCAAATTAAAAGATGATGATTAAATTAAAAGTATCTATAAATAGGCTACAACAAAGTCGAATTTGATTCAGTAAGGCTCAGATAAACGGTAAATATAATTAAAAATTTTAATGTAATAGTAGGGAACTTTATAAAAATATTTTAGAAATTAGCCTGAATGAGACTAAGTCAGATCATACTGTTAGATTTAAATATTAAGATCTTTTGTTTATAGTCAGACTTTTATAAATCCATTGAATTCAACAGAAATAATGAACTTTAAAATATTAAATCAGAACATTCTCATGAGCTGCCTGCTAGTCAGTTTATTTCTCACTGGTTGTACGAGTAATCGCGTTATTGGTGAAAGTACACGAGAGCTATTTACAAAATATGAGTCAGGCCATGAATGGATCACTTTAGTTGAAGATGATGTGATAGCATTCGGAAAACCATCAATATCTCTCCCTAATGAACCGGAGAACAGTATTGTCATCGCAGGTAAAAAATATAGTTATGTCATTAGTAAAGGCGGTAACGATTTCATTCAATTAATTAGCCAGTTAAATCCACAATATATTCAAATAAGTAATGATCTGGATTTTATTGCACCTGCTTCCAACAGTAACCATTTTAGCGGGCACATTAGATTTTCTTATAATCCGCCTCATGGAAAATTGAATGAAAAGGAACTAGCTTTATTCAAACAATATGGCGTGGTTCAGTGTGACTGCACAGAAAAGTTAGAGTCACATAAATTTGATCTTAATCTTGAAGGAACTGTTTATCCTACTGTAAGTAACCTTCACTCACTAAAGCCATTGTCAAAACCCTATCACGTTAAGATTCAATATCTTCACTATAAGAGTGGCAAAGTACCATTATCAACTAAGGAGAAGTTAGCAAATTTGCCACTACTTCCTTTTGCCTTAACTTTCGATGTAATTGTATTACCTTCTAAAATATTGGGTGTCCTTTATCAACCTTAATAAACTTTCAATGACAATAATGAGTTTTCAAAAAGTAAAATCCCCGATCAATACGGGGATTTTTATTAGTTCTCTAACATCTCTTTTAAAGAATTCACGACTTGTGGAAACGACGTATAACCTTCACGACCTAAAAAATGTCCACCATTAGGAACGGTAATGTACGGCGCATCAATTTCTTTAGCGAATTGAATCGTAAGTTTTGGTGGAACCAAATCATCGTTATCAGACAAATAAACGAGTTTTTTCTTTATGTCATGAAAGTAACTCGTATCGACTTTGCTTTTTGTTATATAAGCATCGAGTGGAGAAAAATCTGAAATAGGTCCAGAAAATCCGGATACTAAAATCATTCCTCCAATATTTTGGTAATCATGTCTTTGCAGAAAGTGTAGCAAAGTAATAACGCCTAAACTGTGTGCAACAAAATAGGTATTTTCATTTACAACGAGGATATGTTGATCTAAAACTTTCTGCCATGCTTCCACATCCGGATGTTCAGAATCTGGAAATGGGATTAAAGTAACGGTTGTATGTTCATCTTCTATTTGATGTTTTAGATCTAAAAACCAGTGATCGTCGATAGAAGCAGAGTAACCATGAAGTACAAATATTTGACGCATGTTGTTCTCCCGAAGTTCAATTATTTTGGCATTTGCAACAAATGACATGAAGCCGAATAACACCAATAAAATGAGTTTTCTAATCATGAAACAAGTACCATTTTGAAAGATATAAACATGCTAAACTATGACACCACTGTTAAGGTCAACCCTATTTTATGAACCTTGCCAAAGTTGCCGAACTCACAAAAGTAAGCCCTCGTATGCTGCGTTATTATGAGAGTTTAGGGCTTATTCAGCCTCATCGGGCGAGTAATAACTATCGAAGTTATACGCCAAAAGATATTGAAAATATTAAAAAAATTAAAATATTAAATGATGCAGGAATGAATCTAAAAGACATTCAGGCTTTGCTACCTTGTTTTGATTTAGATGAACGCGTATTTACGCTATGTTCAGTAGTTCAAGAAAAGCTGCAAACTGAGCTCATGCACGTGTCCCAGCAGTTAATCAAACTACAATCTTCTCAAAGTTTATTACAATCTTTTTTAAGTAAAGGAAAAGCCGAGAGCACCAATCCATAAATTTTGATGCTCACGTTTAATTTATTCTTTTAAATCTCCCTCTAATGCAGCTACGTTCCTTTTCTTAATTTTTTCAACTTTTGCATTCAGCTTTAAAACATCTTGGTAAAGCTGGTTAAATTTTTTGACCTGAGCATTTTCATGAAAAAGAATCATTTGGTCTTTCTTTTGCCATGGATAGTTTTTTAGAAGTTTAAACATTTCTTCTGCTTTATCTAAAATTTGTAGTTCAATCATAAAAATTGCGTGATCTTGATCCGCCTTTTGTTGAGACCCCAATTTCATTTCCAGCAGTTGCCTCATCTCTGCATCCACAGATAATTCCTGAACTTTTGCTAAGAAAGTTTTATGAATTTTTTCATATTGAGTTTGATATTTATCTGAAGCCGTACGAACATCGGCTAACATTTTTTCTGTTTCCACATACTTCTGTTTTTTATCCAGATCTAAACGATCAACATTTAAAAAAGTATCCCATTTGGCTGCTTTTAATTCTCTTAAATATTCATTACGCGCATTTATATTTTGAATCCAATAACTTAAGAGAAATTCTGAAATTTGCTTATAGTGACCTGCTAAACGTTTATCGTGAATATCGAGCTGGACGGGTTTAGACCAGTCTTGTGCTTGGTCATAAAGCTGGTTCATTTTTTCAGTCATGACCACATCAAACATTTGGCTACTGTCTTTGGCCTGTTGCTGTTTGATATGTTGATAGGTGAAAAAAATAATACTCGTGATAACAACCAGACTTGCAATTGCAATCAAAACTCGGCGCATACACACCTCCTATTTCCCTTCTTATAGTTTTGCTCTTTATAGTTATGAAATAGAGCTTATATCTTCTTTATATGCCATTTATTTCACAATACGCAACACTCTATTCGCTATTCAAAGCTTTAAATCCTTATCCATCATCCCTATTATGATGGGTAATTAAAATTTATGAGATTCTCCCATGCGTGTTGATGTCTGGTCTGATGTAGTTTGTCCTTTCTGTTATATCGGCAAAAAACGCCTTGAACATGTAGCTGCTGAAGCAGGTATTGAGCTTGAAGTTCACTGGCATAGCTTTGAATTAGATCCTGATGCGCCAGCAAAACATGACACATCAAATACAGAACGTTTGGCTAAAAAATACGGCCGTACCTATGAAGAGATGGAAGAAATGGAGCGCAATATTGCAGCCATGGCTGCCTCTGAAGGTATTGATTTCCAATGGCAAAAGGCTAACTCTGGCAATAGTTTCAATGCACACCGTATTATTCACCTTGCGCAAAGCAAAGGTTTAGGCAACCAAGCAAAAGAAGCTTTTTTCCATGCTTATATGACCGAAGGCCTGGCAATTGGCGAACGTGAGGTTGTTGAAGAAATCGCTTCTCGTATTGGCCTTGATAATGCCGAAGTTGAATTTGTATTAGATACAAATGAACTATCTGACTTTGTTCGTCATGACGAAAAAATTGCGAAAGAGCAGTTAAATGTTACTGGCGTGCCATTTTTTGTATTTGACCAAAGAATTGCGCTCGCAGGTGCTCAACCACGTGAAGTCTTTTTAAACGTCTTAGAGCAAGCACAGCTCAAAGCAAATGCTGAAGAAATTGAACAGGATGATGCGGCTGTTTGTAATGATGAATCATGTGATATTCCACAGAAATAAATCAACACAATTAAAAGTGTGATTAAATCGTATGTTTTATCACCATTTTAGCAATAGAGCGTTCTAAAAAAAGAACTATCCAATTGTTTAAAATCAGTTTATCATTGCCGCTTAGAATATTCGCGCTGTAATGTTCTGTTTTTTATGTGTTTAATGATCGGAATTTGAAGTTTCCTTGATCTATCATCCCCCTTAATTGGGGGATTTTTTTATGTAAAAATAATCGCTACTAGCTTAAACTTTTTAATTTATTTCAAATATGTAAGAAAAGTTAAATTTACTTAACTTTTGTGTCGCCCTCTTGATTTTATTAGAAAAATCAACAAAAGTGGAAACAACAACAAAACATAAAGATAGATATGAAAACATTTCACGTAATTCCTTATCGGCAGCTTTTTGCACTTTTAACGCTTGGGTTTGGTTCGGTGTGCATAACTCATGCAGAGGCAACTCATACTTCTTCAACTCAAATGGTAGAAGGTTCAAGCTCTGGAGTACAAACAGAAGCCACAACGGATGAGAATCTTCTAGATCAGATCCCACGTTGGGTGGACGCGACCCCCACCATTTTTCCAGAGCAGTCCAATCAACCTATTGTTCCTCCTACCGAACAAACAGAAGATCAAACATGGGTTGACCGTAAACAAAAGAACATTCGTAATTGGGCCGATCGTACTTCTGAAAAAATTGACAACTGGTTTGGTGAAGTTGATCCAAAGAAACCTGCGACAGCAACTATTCGCGTAATGGTCGATAACTATTGGAATGAATACGATAACTTTGAAATTAAGCCCAGAATTCGCGGTAGGATTAAGCTACCTACTCTAGAAAAACGTCTAAGCGTGGTATTTGGTGATGACTCTCTAGATAACGAATTTGATAATAGCCCAGCCAATATTAACCAAAACCCGAATCAAGATTCAAATAAGAAGCTAGATGGTAAGCAAACTCGAGATGACAACAGTTCAATCGCATTACGTTGGTCAGATTTCTCAAAAAAATTGCCTTTTGAAACAGATGCTGACTTAGGTATTCGTTCTGGAGACGATATTTACGTTCGTTTAAAAGCATCGAGAGATTGGCAATTACGTAATGATTTTAAATTTTATGCAGAGCAAATTTATCGTTATGGCATAGACAGTGAAAACTACTTACGTACTAATCTTGAACTTACACATGCTAGACCAAACCAACCGATTTTATCGAATCAGTTCAGCCTGACCTACGCCGATGATCAAGATGATGATCTAGCTTGGGAAAACCGTACTTTCCGCGAGCATAATTTCTTTGCAAATAACCGTTTTAACTATGGTATTTATACCAGTGGTTATTACAACGACAATGACTTACGTTTAAATAGCTGGGGGCCTTTTGTTTCATGGCGTCAACCCGTTTTACGTGAATGGTTCTTTGTTCAGGGAGATGTAAATTACTTTAATGACCACCGTGAAGATCGCAACCATTTCGTCAGCACATTCTTACGTCTAGAAGCACTTTTTTAAGCCTACAAACATCACCTTGGAACCTTCATCCAAGGTGATGAATAATAAAACACTTTTAAATAAAAATTTAAGCTTAGCCTCGTAAAATATTATTCTAATTTTTGATTCTTTTTTATTCTGAACGATGAATCAATTCTCTTCTTTTTCATTTCACTACAGATCAACTGTCTTAGTTTGTATTTATAGTCTGGGCGTATTGGCTTTACTTCCACATACTCAATTTTTTTACAGTTCTATAAAGCACCAACGTTCAAGACGACATTCCTACTCGTCGAACCAACTCAGCAAAGTAAAAAGACTATCTCTGCCATTTGCACTCTCTCCTTGTGAAATAGAGACAAATAATGCTTTACCCGATGTAACCTTAATTCAAGAACTTATGGCTGTATTTGGAAATGATACGTTATGGAAGCGTGCAACCCAGCCTGAACACCCTTATAAAGCCTTAGGTAAGAAAAAGAAGAAAGCATCATCAAATCAAATTGAACCAACTAATCCACTCACTGCAAGCTGGACCACCATTTCAACCTGGATGCCTTTTGAAAATAATCTTGATTTAGGTTCAAACTCAGAAAGTGATGTCTATGTACAATTTTTGGCCAAAAAAAAATGGAATTTAAGGCATAACATTAGTTTGGATACAGAACAGATATTTCGTTACGGTTCGACCAGCCGGCACTACACTGAAACCACCTTAAACCTAACGCAGAAAATGCAAGATAACACATTATTTTCTAATAAATTTAATGTAAACAAGGGCGAAAATGAAGATTACAACTGGGGAAATTGGACTTTTCAACAATTTGAGTTTGTAAAAGATAATAGTCTGACTTACGGTGTTTATAGTAGTGGCGTATATACCAAAAATGATATGCGACTAAATAGCTGGGGACCTTATATTTCGTGGCGCCAGCCTGTGTGGCGAAATTGGCTTTTTATGCAAAATGACCTTAATTTTTTTAACCATATTGATGATGATCAGAGACATCAACTTAGCGTTCAAATGAATCTAGAAGCTAATTTTTAGCCAAAAATTATCAAATTGTGGATAACTCTTTCTTTATCCACAAAAAAGCCCCTGAAGGTTCAGAGGCTTTTTTTATACTGAATTATTTCAGCAATAAGCTATTAATACGTTTTACATAAGCTGCCGGATCTTCTGGTAAACCACCTTCAGCAATAACAGCCTGATCGAAAATCACATTTGCCAAATCATCAAAATGTTCTGAACCTTCAAGTTTTTTCACTAATGGATGTTCAGGGTTAATTTCTAAAATTGGTTTGATTTCAGGAACTTCTTGCCCCGCTTGTTTTAACATACGGATGAGTTGAGGCGATAACTCACCTTCGTTTGTTACTAAACACGCAGGAGAGTCGACCAGACGCGTAGTTACGCGTACTTCTTTGGTTTTCGCTTTCAATGAATCACTTAGCTTATCAACAACAGGTTTGAACTGTTCAGCTGCTTGCTCAAGTGCTTTTTTCTCTTCAGCATCTTGCAAGTCACCTAAATCAACCGCACCTTTAGAGACATTCTTTAATGGCGTACCTTCAAACTCTTGAACAAAGTTCATTGCCCATTCATCAACACGCTCTGCCATTAATAAGACTTCAATGCCTTTTTTCTTGAACAACTCAAGCTGTGGCGAGTTTTTCGCTGCTGCTAAACTGTCAGCAGTCACATAATAGATGGCTTTTTGGCCCTCTTTCATACGTGCCTTATAGTCAGCGAAAGAAGTCGTCACTTCATCATTTGTTGAAGTCGCGTAACGTAATAATTTTAAAATACGTTCACGGTTACCAAAGTCTTCGCCCAAGCCTTCTTTAATGACTGAGCCAAACTCACTATAGAAAGTCTTGAATTTTTCTTGGTCTTGTTCATCTTCCGATTTAGCCAAACCATCAAGCACAGTTAATACACGGCGTGCATTACCTTCACGAATCGTTTTTACATCACGACTTTCTTGTAGCAACTCACGGCTTACATTAAGCGGTAAGTCGGCACTATCCACCACACCTTGAACAAAACGTAAGTAATTTGGAATTAAATTATCTGCATCATCCATAATGAACACGCGTTTTACATAGAGCTTAATGCCCGCTTTTGCTTCGCGAGTAAAAATGTCATGTGGCGCTTTACTTGGAATATAAAGTAACTGTGTATATTCGGTACTACCTTCAACTCGGTTATGCGCCCAAGCCAATGGCGCTTCAAAGTCGTGAGTTAAATTTTTGTAGAACTCAATGTACTGCTCTTCAGTCACTTCACTCTTGTTACGTGTCCATAACGCACTTGCCGAGTTGATCGCTTCCCACTCGCCAGTTTTGACCATTTGACCGCCTTTAGACTCTTCGCCTTCAGCCGCCTCTTCCTCTTGCCAAACTTCTTTTTGCATTTCAATTGGCAAGCTAATGTGGTCAGAATATTTATTAACGATCTGCTTAACTTTATAAGATTCTAAATAATCAAGCGCATCATCACGCAAGTGAAGAATGATGTCAGTACCACGTGAAGCCTTATCAATTTGCTGAACTTCAAACTCGCCTGTACCACCACTAATCCAACGCACCCCTTCAGATGCATCTAGACCTGCACGGCGTGATTCCACTGTAATTTTATCGGCAACAATAAAACCTGAGTAAAAACCAACACCAAATTGACCAATCAACTGAGCATCTGCTTTTTGATCACCAGTCAATTTTGACATGAAATCTTTAGTACCCGATTTTGCAATCGTACCTAAGTTATCAATTGCTTCTTGCTGGTTTAGGCCAATACCGTTATCAGAAATCGTTAAAGTTTTATCTTCTTTATTTAAAATGACTCGTACATGTAAATCTGGATCATTTTCATAATATTCAGGATGATTAATTCCTTCAAAGCGCAACTTATCACATGCATCTGATGCATTAGAGATAAGCTCGCGTAAGAAAATCTCAGGGTTAGAATAGAGAGAATGCGTCACTAAATGTAAAAGCTGTGCAACTTCCGCTTGGAAACTATAATTTTGTGATGCTTGTTCACTCATAAATCACTCCTTAAATTTTGAAGTCTGTTTGTTCTCGAATGCTTTATGAATGGAGTACTTCTAGAATTTTTCAATCCTGAATATTAAAAATTTTTACTCTAATTAAAATGGGCCGTGGCTTAGCACTCTATCTTGCAATATTGTGTCTAACTGCTTTTGACGTTGTTGATAAGCTTTAGCAATACAACTTACACCAGCAGCACAAGCATTTCTTTTTTTCAGCCATTGCTGCTGAGCATCTTTTTGATTGTCCCGCCCGCCCATTGGTAAAGCATGCAGAACAATTTGATAAGTTGTTGCCATTTTTACATCTGCATCATTTAAGGAACGATTTTTACATATACTCTTTTCCGTTTTAGTTTTTGCAGCATCACACGAGAAACTTGCAGCTTGCAAATTCTGTGTAAAAGCAATACCACTAAAAAGAGCCAAACACATCGCTAATTTTTTGTTCATGATTTTATTTCCATGTTTTGTAATGAATAGAAATTAGTTTAGAAAAAAATATGCATAAGATGTGTAGAAAACTGTCTGTTTTATGCTTTTTTAGTGCAAGTAAAACTCATAAAAAAACCTCACATAAAATATATGTGAGGTGCCTGAGTCTAGGTTTATTATTATATTGTTCTATTTATTATTATGCTTAAAATTTATAGCTATAACCTAAAGTGTAAACAAACGGATTAATATCTAAATCAAACTTAGCACCATTTGTTAAAGTAACTTCCGGACTAATATCCATATAACGAACATCTACAAATACTCCCCAGTTTTTAGCATCAGCAGGCTGGAAATTAAAACCAACTTGCCCTGCTACACCAAAATCTTCTTTAACTTTGTCAGCAACCCCTTCTTCATCCCAAGGAATAAATGCGGTTGCACCAACACCTATATATGGTGTGAAACGTGTCGAGTTTTTAAAATGATACTTTGCTGTAATTGTCGGTGGTAACTGTTTAATACGCGCTACCTTGTTTCCATCTAACAAAACATCATGATTAATAGGTGTTGCTAATAATAACTCTGCCGAAAATGGAGATTGTCCAAAAAAGTATTCTACTGATGGCGTAAATGCATATTCATTATCTGCTTTTACCACACCCAAAGGAGTTGTTGTGTCTTCTGATGGAGCAATAACACTCCCACCAAATTTAACTTGCCAGTTACCAGCAAAAGTAAAAGAAGACATTCCCATTAATGCAACAACCAAAGCTTTTTTGAACACTTTAATATCTCCAAACTTATTTATATTTATAATAAACATGTATTTTAAAATCATGCAATACTTATTATAAAATTATTTTATCGTTTATTTTTAAATATCTGTTTTAAATAAAATTATATATTAACTGACTATTTTAATTGGTTTTAAATCCAACCTTATTAATCAAGATTATTTTATATTACCAACCATTTTAATATACTTTTTAATTCTGAGTATTTTAATATAATTTATTTTAAATACATCTTTTATTTGTTCAATAAAAAACCTTCTTAATTTAAATCTAAAGATCATCATTAAGAAGGTTAATCATTCAATATTTTATAAAAAACTTATAAAACCATTGCAGCAATCCAGCCAAAAATTAATAGCGGAATATTAAAATGAATAAATGTAGGTACAACCGTATCCCAAATATGATCATGTTGCCCATCTACACCTAAACCAGCTGTTGGTCCTAAGGTTGAATCAGAAGCTGGTGAACCTGCATCACCTAATGCTGCTGCCGTCCCAATAAGAGCAATAGTCGCTAATGGTGAAAATCCAAACTGTACGCATAAAGGTACATAAATGACAGCAAGTACAGGTACACTTGAGAAAGATGAACCAATACCAATTGTGACAAATAAACCAATACAAAGCATTAAGAAAGCCGCAAGTGCGCGATTATCTCCGATAATATCGACTACACCATTCACTAGCTGATTAATATCTCCCGTATGGGTCATCACTGATGCGAAGCCCGCAGCGGAAATCATAATGAAACCCACCAGAGCCATCATCCGCATGCCTTGTACAAAGACATCATCTGCATCTTGCCACTTAAAAATTCCAGCAGTAGATAAAACAGCAAAACCGACTAAACCGCCCAAAATCATTGAACCGGAATAGAGCTGTGCAGCGAGTGTCAGACCGATTGCAAGCAATGCCATAAAAATGGTTTTCTTCGCAATCACTGGCGCTTGCTCTGCCTCATGCTTTAACTCTTCAGCATCTGCTTTTAAGTCAGCTGTTTCGACTTGAGTAGTTGCACGAAGAGGCTTATCTAAATCAATCGTTGTGGTTGGCGTAATAGCACGATCGGCATAAATCCTTGGTTTACGGTAGCTAATAAATACAGCAACCAAAGTACCTAAAACCATTCCTAAAACTGGAATAGCCATGCCAATTGACATCATGCCACGCTCTACATGTAAGCCGTACGCCGCACCGACCTTGTTGATATTTCCCATCAAAATTTGTTCAAGAAAAATTGCACCAAACCCAACCGGAAGAAAAATATAAGTTCCGACCAAACCTAAAGTAAGCACACAGGCTGCGGCTCTACGGTCTAACTTTAAATGGTTCATTACCCGTAATAATGGCGGAACGAGTACAGGAATAAAGGCAATATGAACCGGGATAAGGTTCTGAGAGAAAATAGCTGAAATAAGTAAAATACCTAATAGTAGATATTTCACTTTAGTTTGACGACTTTTTCCCGCTTCCATTCCCAACAAACCAATAAGTTTATGAGCAAGTAAATCAGGTAAACCAGATTTTGAAAGTGCTAGAGCGAATGCTCCTAGCACCGCATAGGCAAGTGCGACTTCAGCACCATCACCAAGACCAGCGTTAAAGGCATCAACGGTTTGAGAAAGGCTTAAACCCGCTACGAGGCCGCCTACAATGGCAGAAACCACTAAAGTCAGTACGACAGAAACGCGTGCCAGTGATAATAAAAACATCACTGCAATCGCAATAACGACAGCATTCATGAATAAATTCAGAGCAAAACAAAAGGCGATATTCTATCAGATTCAGATCTATGAAGCCGAAAATATCGCCGAATTAACTGTTTTATGCAGTCACTCAATCATTAAGCTTGAGCCTTAATAAACTGACGAATATGATCTGCAATTTTCGCAGGCTCACTCAGAATTGCCCAGTGATTTGCCTCAAGCTCTACATATTCAAATTTTTCTACCCACTTTGGCATAGCCTCAGTGATATATTCAGGGCTTACAAAAGTATCATATTTTAAAATAACTGCTTTGACTGGACATTGCGCATAACGTTGACGTGGGCCAGTTAAACGAGGAATAAAATTGGCACGATATAAATTAATGCCATATTTACCATCAGCATTAATATTATTATTTAAAGGTAAATTACTTTTCCTCTCTAACTGAGTCAGCACTTTCCCCCATTTTTCAGGGCTAAAAAGAGACCACACTGTTGGTGCTAGTAATGGAAGATGGAATGCACCGATATACCAAGATTTGGTTAATATTTTTAAGATTTGGCCTGGTGAAGATTTAAATTTATCACGCAAAAATAAAGCTGCATGATCAAGACATGGCCCAGAAATGGTTGTGTATGATAATAACCGTCCTTTAAATTTAGGCTCAGTTACCGACTCCCAAGATTGAATTGAACCCCAATCGTGTGCAGCCATATGGAATTGACGATTTGGTAATAATTCATCAACCACTTCTTGTAAATCTAGAGATAAACGCTCTAAACGGTAATCACGAATACGTTTTGGTATAGATGACAAACCCGCCCCACGTACATCATAGGTGACAATGTAGAAGTCATTGATTAAATGTTCAATGATTGATTCCCATACTTCTTGATTGTCAGGATAACCATGTACTAAAACCAACGGTGTATTTTTTTCGTCGCCCCATGTCTTGGCACAAAGCGTTTGTTGGTCACTTGTTGTTACTGTGTGAACTTTTGGCTGCATAATCATTTCCTATCTTGTTTTTCAATCGATCATGTCGTTAGTCGGATAGAGCATTGCCATCATTATAAAAAAGATGATACTTATCTAGTATGAATACTGTTTCAATAAAAAAAATTGACTATTATGGCTATTTTAAGAAGACTTCAGAACAATCCTACGATTTCAAAATTTCTATTTAATCACTATCCTCCTTATCGGGGAGCAGGGATTTATATTGAAATCATGAATTTAGAACTTTGTCATGTACGAGTAAAAATGCCTCTGACTTGGAAAAACCAAAATTTGGTTGGAACGCATTTCGGGGGCAGTATTTATTCAATGGTTGATCCATTTTATATGATGATTCTGCTGCATCATCTCGGATCAAAATATATTGTTTGGGATAAAGCTGCTGAAATTAATTTTCTTTCCCCTGGTCGAAGCACTGTGCATGCAGATATTCGAGTCGACTTGGCTGAAATTGAACAAATTCGTGAACTTGCCGACAACTTCGAACCTGTTTTAAGAACCTATCATTTAAACATTTTTGATGAAACTGGAGTAAGAATTGCTGAAGTTCAAAAAACGCTTTATATCAGACGTAAAAAAGCAAAACCCTTTCAACAATAAAAATAAGCGCTGAATAAGCGCTTATTTTATTAATTTGCTAAATTTTTATTTTTTCTCTTCAATCGCTGCACCAGCACCACCACCAATCGCACCGCCAATTGCAGCACCAGAGTCACCACCCAATATTGCTTTACCTACCACAGAACCGATACCCGCTCCGATCGCACTCTTAGTCGTGGTTTGCTTACTACCGCCTTGGGTATTTGAACCAACACCAGCACCTACAGCTGCGCCTAAGCCTGCACCAACACCACCGCCTACATGGTTACCTAAGCCACCACCTAGTGCGCCACCTGCTGCTGCTGCACCAATACGCTGGTCAGATGGACTCATATTTTGACAACCTGTAAACATAAGCGTAGACAGCATCACAGCAGAAACTAATCCAATTGTTTTTTTCATGACCATACTCACTATTATCTGTTCTAATAAAAAGCATAATCCTCTTTTATGAGGAATTTGATCACATTGTGTTATTCGTCTGTCCTAATCGATTGATATTTTGTAAAGCTCTTCTATTCGCTCCTATCAGTCAAAATTAAGAATATGAAAAACACAAAAAAGAAGCCCTTATTAAAATAAGGACTTCTATGATTTAGCGATGAACAAGGGTACTTTTAGTACTTCCCTTTCTTCTCTTCATAGGCTGCGCCTGCACTACCACCTAGTGCTCCGCCTGCAGCAGCACCAGTATCGCCACCAATTATTGCACCACCTAACACGGCACCCACACCGGCACCAATTGCACTATTACGTACTGTTTTACTGTTGGATCCTTTTGCATTAGCTGCAACACCTGCACCAAGTGCAGCTCCTAGACCTGCGCCAATATTACCACCCACATGTTTTCCTACAGCCCCACCTGCTCCACCACCAATCGCAGCTGAACCAATACGTTTACTTTCTGGGCTTGCATTTTGACAACCAACAAGCAAAGTTGTTGACATCAGGCCAGCACTAACAATCATCATCATTTTTTTCATTAGATTTACTCCAGTCTTCATCAGCCTGTAGCCTAATATGTTTTTGTGGAGGGTTTATCCCCCTTAAGTAATAAAATAATGGCTCTTCAATATGTTTTTGTAATTACCACTTTTAATTGTTATAAATAAAAAAGGCACCCTTAGGTGCCTTTTTATTGCCAGTCTAAACTTAGAATTGTTCTGAGTTTAATGCTTGGCTGAATGCTTGGTCTACTTCACTGAAGTCATTGTGAAGCTCATGTTCAGCAGCTTCTGCTTCTTGACGACGACGTTCTAGGTGATATGCAAGACCAGTACCAGCTGGAATCAAGCGACCCACTACAACGTTTTCTTTCAAGCCACGTAAATCATCTTCTTTACCTGTTACAGCCGCTTCAGTTAACACACGAGTTGTTTCCTGGAACGATGCAGCAGAGATGAACGAGTCAGTAGAAAGCGATGCTTTAGTGATACCCATCAATAGACGTTCGAACTTCGCAGGGAATTTGTTCTGAGCCAAGACAGCTTGGTTCTCTTGAACAACGCGGATGTAATCCACTTGCTCACCTTTGATGAAGCTTGTATCGCCACCATCGGTGATATCAACTTTACGCAACATTTGACGTACGATAACTTCAATATGTTTGTCGTTGATTTTTACACCTTGGAGACGGTATACGTCTTGAACTTCGTTCACGATGTAGTTAGTTAATGCAACTTCACCTTTCAAACGTAAAATGTCATGCGGGTTTTGTGGACCGTCAGAAACAGTTTCACCACGGTTCACATGCTCGCCTTCGAACACGTTGATTTGACGCCATTTTGGAATCAACTCTTCGTAGATCTCAGAACCATCATCAGGGCTAATTACCAGACGGTTTTTACCCTTAGTCTCTTTACCGAAGCTTACAACACCTGAAACTTCAGCAAGAATTGCATGTTCTTTCGGCTTACGTGCTTCGAACAAGTCAGCTACACGCGGAAGACCACCGGTAATATCACGAGTACGTGATGTTTCTTGTGGTACACGACCAATAACGTCACCCACACCAATCGTTTCGCCATCGCGAACAGTTACGATTGTGTTTTGTGGCAAGAAGTAGAACTGTTCGCCGCCATCTGTTGTATCCAACACGATTGCAGGACGTAAATCTTTACCAGAAGCAGGACGAGCTGTTACAGGCAATATTTCAACGGTAGTCATACCAGTTGCATCATCAGTTTTTGATGTTGCAGTTACACCATCAGCGATTTGGCTGAAACGTGCTTTACCAGCAACTTCTGTAACAAGTGGATGCGTATGCGGATCCCAAGTCGCCACAATACCACCAGCTTCTACAGATTCGCCATCTTTCAACAAGATGCTTGCACCGTAAGGAAGTTTATAGCGCTCGCGTTCACGACCTAAATCATCGGCAATACCAATTTCACCTGAACGAGAAACTGAAACCAAGTGACCTTTTGCATGTTGTACAGTTTTCACGTTATGGAAACGTACAGTACCTTTGTTACGTACTTGAACACTGTTTGCAGCAGAAGTTCGGCTCGCAGCACCACCAACGTGGAACGTACGCATTGTTAACTGTGTACCTGGTTCACCAATAGACTGTGCTGCCATTACACCTACTGATTCACCTGGGTTAACCAAGTGACCACGTGCAAGGTCACGGCCATAACATCTAGCACATACACCAAAAGCAGATTCACAAGCAATTACTGAACGTACTTTGACTTCATCCACACCCGCTTCTTCAAGATGAGCTGCGATTTTTTCGTCAATTAACGTACCGCGAGGTAATACAACTTCATCATCAGACGCACGACGTACATCTTCAGCAGTTACACGACCTAATACACGGTCACGTAATGGCTCGATAACATCACCACCTTGAATGAATGGAGTC
This sequence comes from Acinetobacter sp. V102_4, assembly GCF_031799005.1. Taxonomy (NCBI): domain Bacteria; kingdom Pseudomonadati; phylum Pseudomonadota; class Gammaproteobacteria; order Moraxellales; family Moraxellaceae; genus Acinetobacter; species Acinetobacter sp. V102_4. The sequence continues at coordinate 47,603 of NZ_JAVQNR010000039.1, forward strand.
ATCACTAGACCACCGGCTGTACCACAGTCAGGCTCAGTAATTACCAAATCTTGTGCTACGTCTACAAGACGACGTGTCAAGTAACCAGAGTTCGCAGTTTTTAATGCTGTATCGGCCAAACCTTTACGCGCACCGTGTGTTGAAATGAAGTACTGAAGTACTGTCAAACCTTCACGGAAGTTCGCTTTAATCGGCGTTTCGATAATCGAACCGTCCGGTTTTGCCATCAAGCCACGCATACCAGCAAGCTGACGAATCTGTGCCGCACTACCACGGGCACCAGAGTCAGACATCATATAGATGCTGTTGAATGATTTTTGCTTCTCGTCTTCACCTTGTTTGTTTTTCACAACGGTATAAGACAAGTTATCCATCATTGCTTTAGCAACTTGGTCGTTTGTACGCGCCCAGATATCGACAACTTTGTTATAACGCTCACCAGCAGTTACGAAACCTTGTTCGAACTGTTGTTCGATTTCACGAACTTCTGTTTCTGCTTTATCAATAATTGTGTGCTTAGTAGGTGGAATTAACATGTCTTCCATACCTACAGATACACCTGAACGAGTCGCTTGACGGAAGCCCAAGTACATTAATTGGTCAGCAAAGATAACTGTATCTTTCAAACCAAGTTTACGGTAACAAGAGTTGATTAACTTTGAGATATTCTTTTTAGTCATCTCAAGGTTGATCATGTCAAAGCTTAAGCCTTGTGGAACAACTTCCCAAAGCAAACAGCGACCTGGTGTTGTCTCAACAATAATAGTGCCGTGTTCACGTTCACCATCTTCATTGATAACAGTTTGATGCACACGTACTTTAACACGAGCATGAATCGCAACCTGACCAGTTGCAAGTGCACGGTTTACTTCGTGAGTATCAGCAAACACCATGCCTTCGCCTTTAGCATTTACTGCATCACGTGTGATGTAGTAAAGACCCAAAACAACGTCCTGAGAAGGAACGATGATCGGCTCACCATTTGCTGGTGACAAGATGTTGTTTGTTGACATCATCAATGCACGAGCTTCTAACTGTGCTTCAAGTGTCAATGGAACGTGTACCGCCATTTGGTCACCATCGAAGTCGGCGTTAAACGCAGCACAAACGAGTGGGTGAAGACGGATTGCCTTACCTTCAATAAGAATAGGTTCAAATGCTTGAAGACCTAAACGGTGAAGTGTTGGCGCACGGTTCAACATTACTGGATGTTGACGAATTACAGAAGCTAGAACGTCCCAAACTTCTGGAGTCTCACGCTCAACCATTTTCTTCGCAGCTTTAATGGTTGTTGCCTGACCTGAAGCTTGTAGTTTCGCGAAAATGAATGGCTTGAATAATTCAAGTGCCATTTTCTTCGGAAGACCACATTGGTGAAGACGTAAAGTAGGACCTACAGTAATTACCGAACGACCAGAATAGTCAACACGCTTACCAAGTAAGTTCTGACGGAAACGACCTTGTTTACCTTTGATCATATCTGCCAAAGATTTTAATGGACGTTTGTTAGAACCAGTAATTGCACGACCACGACGACCGTTATCAAGCAATGCATCTACAGACTCTTGTAACATACGTTTTTCGTTACGTACGATAATGTCTGGTGCTGCAAGATCAAGAAGACGCTTCAAACGGTTGTTACGGTTAATGACACGACGATATAAATCGTTCAAGTCAGAAGTCGCGAAACGACCACCTTCAAGTGGAACTAATGGACGTAAATCAGGTGGAAGTACCGGAAGTACATTCATCACCATCCATTCTGGCTTATTGTTTGAATCGTTGAATGCTTCCATCAATTTCAAGCGTTTAGACGCTTTTTTCAACTTCGTTTCAGAAGTTGTTTGAGGAATTTCTTCACGTAAACGTGCGATTTCAGCTTCAAGATCGATATCTTTTAATAAGTCCTGAATCGCTTCTGCACCCATTTTCGCAGTGAATTCATCACCGTGCTCTTCAAGAGCATTGAAGTATTCTTCGTCTGTTAAAAGTTGATACTTTTCAAACGGAGTCATACCTGGGTCAGTTACAACGTATGATTCGAAATACAATACACGTTCGATATCACGAAGCGTCATATCAAGTAATAAACCGATACGAGATGGTAACGATTTTAAGAACCAGATATGTGCAACTGGAGAAGCAAGTTCAATGTGACCCATACGTTCACGACGAACTTTCGCTGTAGTTACTTCAACGCCACATTTTTCACAAATGACGCCTTTGTATTTCATACGCTTGTATTTACCACACAAGCATTCGTAATCTTTTACTGGACCAAAAATTTTGGCACAGAACAAACCGTCACGTTCTGGTTTGAAAGTACGGTAGTTAATTGTCTCAGGTTTTTTAACTTCACCATGAGACCATGACTTAATCATTTCTGGTGACGCAAGACCAATACGGATACGGTCAAACTCAATTGGTGCATGACCATCTGAGTCCGTTTTCTTACGCATGATATCGAGCAAGTCTTTCAATTTTTTTCTCCGTGTGTCGGGAAGCAACGCTTACCCGACTGGGTCACAAATATTGTTTTTTCCTAAAAAATCGTGAGTCTTACGACTTAGTCACCATTTTTCAGTTCAATGTTGATACCTAAAGAACGGATCTCTTTGGTCAATACGTTGAACGATTCAGGCATACCCGGATCCATATAATGGTTACCATCTACAATATTCTTATAGATGCGTGTACGACCTTCAACGTCATCCGACTTAACAGTTAACATCTCTTGAAGTGTATATGCTGCGCCGTAAGCTTCGAGTGCCCAGACCTCCATCTCACCGAAACGCTGACCACCGAACTGTGCTTTACCACCAAGCGGTTGCTGTGTAACAAGTGAGTAAGAACCAGTTGAACGCGCATGCATTTTGTCATCAACCAAGTGGTTCAATTTGAGCATGTACATGTAACCTACAGTTACAGGACGATCAAACTGTTCACCCGTACGACCATCAAACAATACTGTTTGACCTGTACGCGAAATATCAGCTAATTCAAGTAAGTCTTTAATTTGGCTTTCTTCAGCACCATCAAATACAGGAGTAGCTAAAGGCACACCAGCACGTAAGTTGCCTGAAAGTGCTAAGACTTCAGCATCAGTTAAGCTATCAAGATCTTCTTGCTCGCCGCCGACTTTGTTATAAATCTTGTCTAAGAATTCGCGAAGTTCTAAAACTGTACGCTGTTCTTTCAACATTTTTTCGATTTTATCACCAAGCCCTTTAGCTGCCATACCCAAGTGAGTCTCAAGAATCTGACCCACGTTCATACGAGATGGTACACCCAATGGGTTCAATACGATATCTACCGGTACACCGTTAGCATCGTGTGGCATGTCTTCAACAGGTAAAATGTTAGATACAACACCTTTGTTACCGTGACGACCAGCCATTTTATCACCAGGCTGAATACGACGTTTAACTGCGAGGTAAACCTTAACAACTTTCAGAACGCCAGTTGTTAACTCATCACCAGTCGAAAGCTTACGTTTCTTCTCTGCAAACTTCTCATCAATTTCTGCGCTCTTCTCTTTCAAGAACACTTGAATTTGAGATAAACGTTCAGCAATTGCTTCGTCTGTAGGTTGGATTTCAAGTAAGTCAACAAGCTCTAAACCAGACAACATATCTTCAACGAGTTTGTCGCCACGTTTAGTCGAACCACCACCGTTAGACTCTTGGCCGTTAAGCAAACGAATTACACGCTCACGAGCTGCTTCTTCAAAGATCTTGTATTCTTCTTTCAAGTCTTTACGGTAAGCGTCAAGCTGTGCTTTTTCAATTGCCATCGCACGGTCATCTTTTTCTAAGCCATCACGAGTGAAGACTTGAACATCGATAACTGTACCTTTAGTACCAGATGGAACACGTAAAGATGAATCTTTAACGTCAGCTGCTTTCTCACCAAAGATTGCACGAAGCAATTTTTCTTCAGGAGTTAACTGAGTTTCACCTTTAGGCGTTACTTTACCAACAAGGATGTCACCAGCAGTAACTTCCGCACCGATATAAACGATACCTGACTCATCAAGTTTAGAAAGTGCAGCTTCACCTACGTTAGGAATATCAGCAGTAATTTCTTCTGCACCTAACTTAGTATCACGCGCTACACATGATAATTCTTGAATATGAATAGAAGTTAAACGGTCTTCTTGAAGTACACGCTCAGATAATAAGATCGAGTCTTCGTAGTTGTAACCATTCCACGTCATGAACGCTACACGCATGTTTTGCCCAAGCGCAAGCTCACCCATATCTGTTGACGGACCGTCTGCCAGAATGTCACCGCGAGCAATTTTGTCGCCTAAATTCACGATAATATTTTGGTTGATACAAGTGTTTTGGTTAGAACGTGTATATTTAATGAGGTTATAAATATCTACACCAGCCTCACCTGCAATCATTTCATCTTCGTTTACACGAATAACGATACGAGAAGCATCTACATATTCAATCGCACCACCACGGTTTGCGATCACACATACGCCTGAGTCACGTGCAACGTTCGCTTCCATACCTGTACCTACAAGCGGTTTATCCGCACGTAGAGTAGGAACCGCCTGACGTTGCATGTTTGAACCCATCAATGCACGGTTCGCGTCATCGTGTTCAAGGAATGGAATAAGTGATGCAGCTACAGATACAACCTGCTGTGCAGATACATCCATATGCGTCACTTTTTCAGGTGGCATACGTACAAAGTCACCTTGGTGACGAACAGAAACAAAATCTTCTGTTAAGTTACCATCTTTATCTATCGCAGAATCGGCCTGTGCAATAACAGTACCTACTTCTTCAATAGCAGAAAGGTATTCAACAGCATCAGTTACTCGGCCATCTACCACTTTACGGTAAGGTGTTTCCAAGAAACCAAAATCATTCGCTTTTGCATAAACAGAAAGCGAGTTGATCAAACCAATGTTTGGACCTTCCGGCGTTTCAATTGGACATACACGACCATAGTGAGTTTGATGTACGTCACGTACTTCAAAGCCCGCACGTTCACGTGTTAAACCACCAGGCCCAAGCGCTGAAACACGACGTTTATGTGTAATCTCAGATAACGGGTTGTTTTGATCCATAAACTGAGACAATTGGCTTGAACCAAAGAATTCTTTGATTGCAGCTGCAACTGGTTTTGCATTAATGAGATCTTGCGGAGATAAATTATCTGTTTCTGCTTGGCTTAAACGCTCTTTAACAGCACGTTCAACACGAACCAAACCAACACGGAATTGGTTTTCAGTCATTTCACCAACAGAACGTACACGACGGTTACCTAAGTGATCGATATCATCGACTTCACCTTTACCGTTACGGATTTCAACTAATGTACGTAATACATCAATGATATCTTCGTGCGATAAAATACCTTCTACTTCACGTGACTTCTGGTCAGTACCAACTTCGTATGGGCGACCCAAACGACGGTTGAATTTCATACGACCTACTGGAGATAAGTCATAACGTTCAGAAGAGAAGAATAAGTTATTAAATAAGTTTTCAGCAGCTTCTTTTGTTGGTGGCTCGCCTGGGCGCATTACTTTATAGATTTCAACTAATGCTTCTTCACGACCAGAAGTTGTGTCAGCACGTAATGAGTCAGCAACAAATGAACCACGGTCAATATCGTTCGTAAACAAGATATTGAACTGTTTAACACCGCCTTCTGCCAGTTTCACCATAACTTCATGGCTTAACAATGTGTTTGCAGGAATCACATCACCATTACGTAAAGTAATATCTTCGGCAGTGATACGCTCATACAAGTACTCATCAGGAACTGATAGCTTAGCTAAACCAGAAGCTTCCATTTGACGTACGTGACGTGCATTAATACGTTTACCTTGCTCAACAATGATTTTGCCATCATTGTCTGCAATATCAAATTGCGCCATTTCGCCACGCAGACGATCTGGAACGAGGTCAATTTGATAACTACCCATATCAAGATATACAGGCACTTTTTCATAGAACAAATTCAAAATTTGTTCATTGTTATAACCCAATGCACGCAACACAACAGTTGCTAATAATTTACGACGACGGTCAATACGTACATAAACTAAATCTTTTGCATCAAATTCGAAATCTAACCATGAACCACGGTAAGGAATAATACGTGCAGAATAAAGTACTTTACCACTTGAATGTGTTTTGCCTTTATCGTGATCAAAGAACACACCAGGTGAACGGTGTAATTGAGATACGATTACACGCTCAGTACCATTGATCACAAAGGTACCATTGTCTGTCATGAGTGGCATTTCACCCATGTAGACTTCTTGTTCACGTACGTCTTTAATAGATTTAGTTTCGCGATCTTTAATAATCAAACGAATTTTTACGCGCATTGGTGCCGCATAAGTCGAACCACGTAAAATACATTCACGCACATCAAACTCAGGCTTACCAAGGCTATACTCAACAAATTCTAAAGCAGCATTGCCAGAATAACTTTCTATAGGGAAAACTGAACGAAATGCGGCTTGGAGACCGATATCTTCGCGGTTTTTTGGAGATTTGCCACCTTGCAAGAACGTTCTATACGAATCGACCTGGATCGAAAGTAAGTACGGTGCTTCCATTACTTGGGGCAATTTACCAAAATTCTTACGGATCCGTTTCTTTTCGGTATATGAGTATGCCATCTGGAGTCCTCGGAAAGTAAACCAAGCCCGCCTGCAGAACGGGCTCAGAAGGAATTACACAGGCCGATATGGCCACCACTGTTTACAAATGCTGCAATTTTTAGTGGTATTAAAACGCTTAACAATATTTTTTAAAAAGAAAAATATTGGTAAACATTTGAAATTACTCTGATTATTCTAAAACACGACAATTATTGTACAGAACAAACAAAAATCGAGCCGATTATTGTAACGCAAAAAGGCTGATGACCCAAGAGCCATCAGCCATTTTATGGAGCCGATTTAAAAACCGACTCCTTTTACAATTACTTAAGTGTAACTGTAGCACCAGCTTCTTCAAGTTTCTTCTTAAGTTCTTCGCCTTCTTCTTTAGAAACGCCTTCTTTAAGAACTTGAGGAGCACCTTCAACTAGGTCTTTAGCTTCTTTAAGACCAAGGCCAGTTGCTTCACGAACTGCTTTAATTACAGCTACTTTGTTAGCACCAAAAGAAGTCAACTCAACGTTGAATTCAGATTGTTCTTCAGCAGCAGCAGCAGCAGGAGCAGCAGCTACAGCTACAGCAGCAGCAGATACGTTGAATTTTTCTTCAAAAGCAGAAATAAGTTCAACAAGTTCAAGAACAGTTTTTTCAGCAACTGCGTTTAGGATTTCTTCGTTTGTTAAAGCCATGAGATTAACTCCAAATGGGTATTGAATGGTGTGGAAGTAGATTTAAGCTTAAGCAGCTTCTGACTCGTTTTTCTCTTGAAGCGCTGTAAGTAAGCGACCCAATTTCGAAATAGGAGCTTGAAGAACAGATGCGAGCATAGTAAGCGCTTTTTCTTGGTTTGGAAGGTTTGCGATAACGCTAACTTCAGCACCTTGATAAAGTTTGCCGTCAAATGCAGCAGCTTTTAATTCAAATGCTTTGTTAGTTTTAGCAAATTCTTCAAACAAGCGTGCAGCTGCACCCATATCGTCTTCAGAAGTTGAGAATGCTAAGATTGTTGGGCCAACAAGGTTGTCATTCAAGATTGCAAATTGCGTATCTTGAAGAGCACGTTTAGCCAAAGTATTACGTACAACACGTGTAGCAACACCTAGTTTACGAGCTTCAACACGAAGAGCAGTTAATTGCTCAACAGTTAAACCTTGATAGTCAGCAACAACGGCAGCGAACGCTGTAGAAGCAGTTTGAGCCACTTCAGCAACGATCTGTTTTTTGCTTTCAATAAGAAGAGCCATTGTAAAACCTCCTAACGGTGATTTATGTACTCAAAAAAGTACACTCCCAATTCGCAAGTCAACAAAGATTTGACTTACACGCGGAGGAGGAATAAATCACACCACCGCGTCTACGCAGGCTGGGCTATTAAGAAGATATTCAAAAGAAGTCTCTTCGCCTGTGGTCTTTGACGCTGATAAATTTACATTTATCAATTCAAAGTCCGCCTGATGAGTGAGGAAACAAAGCATTACTTTGAATGGGTATAAAAAATCTATGATTTTTTATACCCTGCCCTCAATCAGGACTTTAAAATTCTTGACTAAGTTTTAAACTTAGTTAGAAACGTTGCTTACATCAACAGTAAGACCAGGACCCATAGTTGAGCTCAAAGTGATCTTTTTGATGTACACACCTTTAGAAGTTGCAGGTTTTAACTTTTTCAAGTCAGCAACTAAGGTTTCAACGTTTTGACGGATAGCAGCAGCATCAAAGCCTAACTGACCGATCGCAGCATGGATAATACCCGCTTTGTCTACACGGTAACGAGCCTGACCAGATTTAGCGTTTTTAACAGCATTCGCTACATCAGGAGTTACAGTACCAACTTTAGGGTTTGGCATTAAACCACGTGGACCAAGGATTGTACCGAGCTTACCAACAACACGCATAGCGTCAGGAGCAGCGATTACAACATCAAAGTTAAGGTTTCCACCTTGGATGCTTTCAGCAAGGTCATCAAAACCTACGATGTCTGCACCAGCTTCTTTAGCAGCTTCTGCTTGCGCGCCTTGAGCAAATACCGCTACACGTACAGTTTTACCAGTACCAGCAGGTAATGTAGTCGCACCACGAACAACTTGATCAGATTTACGTGGGTCTACACCAAGGTTTACAGCTACATCTAAAGATTCTTTGAACTTCGCAGCAGGTAAGCTGTTAAGAACTTGAACCGCTTCTTCCAAAGTGTAAACTTTGTTTGCTTCAACAGCAGCAGCAATGGCTTTTTGACGTTTAGTTAACTTTGCCATGTCTTATAGCTCCACTTCCAAGCCCATAGAACGTGCAGAACCAGCGATGGTACGTACACGTGCGTCTAAATCAGCACCAGTTAAATCCGGTTCTTTAGTAGTCGCAATTTCTTCTAACTGAGCACGAGTCAACTTACCAACTTTAGTTTTGTTTGGTACAGGTGAACCTTTTTGGATACCAGCAGCTTTCTTAAGAAGAATAGAAGCTGGTGGAGTTTTCATGATGAATGTGAACGACTTGTCGTTGTACACAGTAATCACTACAGGAATTGGAAGACCTGGTTCAACTTTTTGTGTAGCAGCATTGAATTCTTTACAGAATGCCATGATGTTTACACCACGTTGACCTAATGCAGGACCAATTGGTGGAGATGGATTTGCTTTACCAGCTGGAACTTGCAGCTTGATATAGCCGTCAATCTTCTTAGCCATTTTAAATACCTCTGGGTACAAACGCCGCTAGGCTCCCCAATGTTTACGCTACACTTTTATTACAACAACAATGCCCGATAAAATCGGGCGTTTTTCAACCAATCAAGATTAAATCGTTTTTTCGACTTGGCGAAACTCGAGTTCAACCTGAGTTGGTCGATTAAATACGTTAATCGTCAACGTTAAACGCGACTTCTCGTATTGAACTTCTTCCACCACACCTTTAAAGTCTGTGAATGGACCGTCAATAACAAGTAATTCTTCACCTGGTTCAAACATCGTCTTAGGACGTGGTGCTTCACCAGTATTACGTACACGCGCAAGAATCGCATCCGCTTCACGCTGAGTGATTGGTGCTGGTTTTTCAGGTGTACCACCGATAAAACCTAGAACCTTTGGACATTCTTTAACGATATGCCAAGTATCATCATTCATTTCCATTTCGACTAACACATAGCCAGGAAAGAATTTGCGCTCAGATTTACGTTTCTTACCATCCTTCATTTCTACCACTTCTTCGGTAGGAACAAGGACATCACCAAAGCTATCAGCAACAGCGCTACGCTGGATTCGTTCTGTAAGTGAACGTAACACTTGTTTTTCATAGCCAGAGTAGGCATGAATAATGTACCAACGTTTCATAGCTCTTTTACCCGATAATCAACTTAATTAACCAACCCAAACCATAGTCAAAGCACCATAAAACCAATGATGCAACAACTACAACCAATAGAACCTGCCACGATGTGGTGACTGTTTCTTGTTTTGTTGGCCAAGTTACTCGACGCAATTCGACTCGTGCATCTTTTAGCAAACGAACGAAGCCTTTACCTTGATGGGTGGCGTATAATAAACCTAAAGCCACAACGATACAAGCAAAAATTGCCCCAACGCGCACCCAAATATTGTTTGCAGGTGCCCAATGCGCTGGTAAATACTGATTCGCCATAACAGCTAAAACCAATAATGCAATCGCAATCACCCATAGAACAATATCTAGAGGCGAACCAGAACGAACAACTTCAGCAGAATTATTTCTTTGAGGAATTGGCGCGTCGCTCAATGCGTCACGCGATTTATCATTCGACATTTTTGTACTCGTCGTAGAACTCGCGACTTATTATATGAACAACTAAGCCAGCATCAAGCTTTTTATTTGAAAATATGGCAGGCCAGGAGGGACTCGAACCCCCAACATTCGGTTTTGGAGACCGACGCTCTACCAATTGAACTACTGACCTATAATGCAAGTTGAGAGCCAAAGCCCTCAACCTGAGACGTAATCCGTCACTATATTATGCTTATGCAGTTACTTTCGCAACAACACCAGCACCTACAGTACGACCACCTTCACGGATCGCAAAACGTAGACCTGGGT
>NZ_JAVQNR010000040.1:0-57620 GCF_031799005.1 Acinetobacter sp. V102_4
ACCAACTGCACCAACTGCACCAACTGCACCAACTGCACCAACTGCACCAACTGCACCAACTGCACCAACTGCACCAACTGCACCAATTGTTTCGATGAAGAAACAATCTAAGGTTTCAAAACAGACAAAAATAAGTAAAGAAGAGTCTGAAGTTATCGATCAAAAGTCTAGTTTAGCGACTACTAAAGAAAAAACAGTAATAAAGGATTCTGCTTCCCAACAAAAGATTGAAGAAAAAGTAAAGTCAAATCCTGTTCCATCTTTGTCTAAGGAAGCCGTTACTTCATCCGTACCCGCACCTAAAAGGGATGAGACGAAGTACACTACCATTGATGGAGTGGAATATGTCAATAATGAATATTTAGAAAATCAAGAGTTTAATCTAGAGGGTAAAAAACGTTTCTATATTATGCCTGATGGGTTAGGCCGTACTGAATCTATTGAGCGAAAAAAAGGGGTTGGTCAGTCTATCCTCGATAATGTATTACATCGGTCACGAGAAGACCAAGTTTCCTCTGTTGTGTTGGCGCCTACATATTTACGACTTTCACAACAAGAATTGGCAAATACTTTTGAAAATGATTTGTGTTTTATTAAAGATGATAACAAATCAATTAAGAAATTGAGCCAGAATAAAGAAGTTGGGCTATGGCCTAGAAAGCCTTTGAAAGAAAAGTTTGAATACGAAGTCGTAAAAGTAGATTCATCTATTAAAAATATACAAGTGGCTTCCTATGCTACAACCAATGACAAGCCTGTATATTATTGGCCACTTGCAGTTTTCTTGGACGAAAAAGGTTGTGTTTTAGAGGGTGCAAGTGGTTTTAAAAGTAAGTCGTATCCTGCAACGATATTACAACATGCGTCGATTTCAGGTGTCTTACAAGTGCCAGACCGTACGCAGTATATTATGTTAACCCCTTTATCTTCGGCTATAGATATGCCGGATCAAGAACTATCTAATCAGGGACAAATTAAAATTTCGGTATTACGTTAAAAATAAATAGGAATGATGATGAGTAAAATTTTTTTATTACCTTTTGCATTATCCACATTGGCAATTGTATTAAATGGTTGCGGTGGTGGTGGCTCAACAATTAATGAAGATCCTACTCAAGGTGGAGGTGAGATTCCAACCACTAATTTGGATTGTAAAGCAACAGATGAGACATGTCTGAATTTTGAATTAAATTATCCAATAGCTGGTTTGAATTTCGACTGTAGCTTATCTCCTAATCAGCGTTATATTACTAAATTGGTTGGTAACTCGGTTGGCGGTGCCTGTAGTATCAGTAGCAGTAAATCTGATGAAACAATTACGCTTTATCTACAAGGCAGTAATACCCACAAGATTGCATTAGGTACGATAAAACTCGATACACTAGGTAAATATGGAACAACACATTTAACAGTTTTAGATATGGCAACAGCATTAACTGGACAAGCTCCAGCTTCAATGAGTAACGCTGATCCAACTATTAAAGTGGCAATAGCTTTGGTTAAGTTATTCCAAAGTATTGGTGTTGAACGTGGCGATAATGTGGTGGGTGATTTACAACCAACCCAATTTACTCAAGATAAGAAAAACCTGTTGACTAGTTTGACACAAGATATAACCGCAACGGAATGGAAGAATGGACAATATGCAACTCTTCTAAAACCTTGGTTAGATGTAAGCAAAGTGTCTGATGCACAAGCTTATGCGCTCGTAGTTCAAGTAACGAATTTGGCAAATGCTGCATTATTTCAGGCAAATGAAGCGACTTATGCAGGGATTGTAGATCCTGTAAGTTCGCCGCTACCACTCGGTTTTTATGGCTGTAATCAGGCATTAGCAGATTGCTTTAATAAATCTACCACTAATTTACGTCATATGATGGCTAATATGTTCATGCTGACTGACCGTGAAGGTTATGCAATGGGTTATGGCTTACAATGGCGCGGTGATGCTACTTTATACAAAGATAAGGACGGAAAGGTGACTGGTGTTGCTCCACCAGTTTTATTGTGGACCAAAGCAAAACCAATGCAAATGCTCGTTGCTCCACAGCAAAATGATTGGCTGAACCCAATTTCAAAAGATATTCAATCGACTCAACCATTACGCTTAAGCGTTGATAGCAATGCAAATAATGATTTGCAAATCTACCAAGGTAAGTTTATGAACGATTATGCTGTTGCGGGAAGTGAAGGTTTTTATAAACAGCTAACACGCTCGACAACAGGAAATATTCAGCATTATGGTTTATGGCGTCAAACAGTAGGCACAGAAAACTATAAGGGTTCACTTGATATTATTAAAGCCAATCCGATTAGTTATCTTGGCAAAGAAATTTTTAAAACAGCAGCTAACGTCAGTTCTGGTCAACGCTATGTCTTCCCATTATATGCGACTTTAACATTCAGATTTGATACTACTGGGATAGCACCTATCGATTTAGGTATTGTCGTTGATGAAAAAGGAAATATTCGTACGGATATTAAACCAAATGCAACTGCAACCGATATGTCTGGTCAATGTGCAACGGTAGCAGACAACGGCTTAATCGATAGTAATGGCGTACAACAGTATCGACTTGGTACTACTGGTGGAACAGAGTCATCTGATAATGATAGTTCTATTACTGTTCGTATGATTTTATCAAATCCTCAGCTAGGTAATCTTAATGGGATTTTGATGGGACTTAACTCTGTGGTGAGACAGGATACTAATCCAGACGATAATGTAAACGATTCAGTTTCAGTAAATGGAGCCAAAATTAACCTCTATAACTTATTAGCAGGTCAAAACAGCAGTAATAGTATTAATTTAAGTGATTATGCGAACAAGACTGCGCGTTGGATTAATCTCTATGCTTTCTATCAAGCTGTTTATAATAATATTAAGGATATTAGCCCAGCACCAACAGATGCTGAAAAAGCTTTGGCTCAACGCCTGTCTGGCACGGTGTCCATTAAACTAGCCAATCAGTCTATTCCAGCTTGTAATGCAATTAAGACAAAACCTTAAAAATAAGAGACAAATAAAAAAGACCGTCTAGCGGTCTTTTTTATTATCTAATTAATTAACCTGTATGATCTAAACGAGTACCTAAAGTTTCAAGATGTGTTGGGAAAGCTTGTTTTTTTCGGTCTTCAAAATAATGTCTTAGTGTGTGTTCAACGCTAGGGAAGGCTAGCTCTCCCCATGGAATTTCATGCTCTTCAAATAAGCGACTCTCGATACTTTCTTCACCTGCACCAAAAATTCCATCTTTCAGCTGTGCTTTAAACAACACATAAATCTGACCAATACGAGGAATATTGTACATACAATAAAGTTGTTCTATTTCTATCTCGGCTTCTGCTTCTTCACGAGTTTCGCGTGCTGCACCTTGTTCCATGGTCTCGAACAACTCCATATAACCAGCAGGCAATGTCCATAAACCATAACGAGGTTCGATAGCACGACGACAGAGTAATACTTTGTCTTCCCATAACGCTAAGGCACCGCAGATTACTTTGGGATTTTCATAATGAATATTGCCACAATGAGTACAAACACGGCGTACTTTATGATCACCTAAAGGAATTTTTTGTTCGGTTTTATGCCCACACGCTACACAGAAACTCATAATTATCATCGAGTATAGAGATGACTCAGCATAACTGAATTTTTAGACTTACGCATCAACTCTATGTCTTAAGTTTATTTTTCAGATATGATGCAAAGAGAGACAAAATAATAGGTGAATGGTATGGAAGAGCACTTGCTAACACAAAAGTTACAGCAAAGATTGCGCTTTTCCACCCGCATACAAGAAGCACAAGCAGCAGTACTGATTGCTATTACAAATGAAAATGATCCTAAGGTACTGCTTACACGCCGTTCAATACATATGAACAACCATGCGGGGGAAGTTTCTTTTCCGGGTGGAAAGCGTGACCCCAGTGATACCAGTAATATCGTTGTAGCGCTAAGAGAAGCTCAGGAAGAGACCGCTTTAAATCCTTTTGATGTGCAGTTGCTCGGCGATTTACCGATGCAACGTGCAAGAAGCGGGCTATCTGTAAAACCTATCGTTGGGCTTATTCCCCCAGAGGTTACTTTAATACCTCAGCCTACCGAAATTGATCGAATTTTTTTTGTGCCTTTGCAAGAATTAATTGATACAAGACCCATGCCTTACGAAGTACGTTATGCCCATCAATCTTTATACTTTCCGAGTTTACAGATTGATAATGAAATTATTTGGGGTTTAACTGCTCGTATGTTAGTTGCTCTGTTTAAATATGGATTGGGTTATCAGAAAGAGTGGCCATTTTTACTCAACTCACCAACATTTGGTATGCCAAAATTTTCTCATAAGAATAAATGATCAGGATCGATAAATTATGATGTATAGCTATCAAGGACAGCACCCAAAAGCATTATATGAACCATGGGATGGTTGGGTTGCTCCAACAGCAACGCTAATTGGGCAAGTGGAATTAGGTCGTCAAGTCAGCATCTGGTTTGGTGCAGTAGTTCGTGCTGATAACTGTGTAGTTCGAATTGGTAATTTTTCTAATATTCAAGAAAATTCTGTATTACATACCGATGCTGGACTTGAGTTAAATATTGGTGAATATGTCACAGTCGGTCATAAAGTCATGCTACATGGCTGCACGATTGGTGATAATAGTTTGATTGGTATGAACGCCGTAATTTTAAATCGGGCTGTGATTGGTAAAAATTGTATCATCGGAGCCAATGCCTTAATTCCTGAAGGGAAAGTCATTCCAGATAATTCAGTGGTGATGGGATCGCCAGGCAAAATTGTTAAAACTTTAGATGAAGACGGTGCAGCAAAAATACGGTTGAGTGCATTGCATTATGCTGAACATTTTAAAAGTTATAGTGATTTAAAAGAATTTCACTTTTAACTCTTTTTTAGCAATATATTTTTTATGCCAAGTTAAATCTTGGCATTTTTATTTAGACAGAGAACGACTCGCCTATCGGAGCCGAGTGGGGTATCATAACTCCCGTTTTTAATCTGATTTAATACTAAGGTTGTGCATGAAATTGCTGGCGTTGGAAACTGCAAATGAGCAGTGTTCTATCTCATTAGTCGATGAAACCCAAGAACTGTTTTTTCAACTCGATACGCGGGCGAAAGCACAAACCCAGACCATTTTGCCGATGATTGAGCAGGGGTTACAACAAACAGGTCTTGAGGTTGCTGGTCTGGATGCAATTGCCTTTAGCCGTGGGCCGGGTTCTTTTAGTGGTGTCCGAATTAATGCAGCTGTGACTCAGGCTTTGGCATGGTCACAAGATTTACCCGTTATTCCCGTTTCGAGTTTGCAAGCTTTAGCACAAGCAGCATACCGACTTGAAGGTTTGGAACAGGTGACTGCAGTTCTCGATGCCCGTATGAATGAAGTTTATATTGCAAGTTTTGTTCTAGATGAGCATGGAATTATGCAATGTATTGATGAAGAAAAATTAATGGGCTATGAGCAAGCGACGGCTTATGCAAAACATTGCTTAATTGGTTCAGGTGCAAAGCTCCTTCAAGCTGATGCAGAGCATCAAACAATCACTGCAACTGCACAAGACATTGCTTCTATTGCACGTGTTTATGCAGCGAAAAAGCAGTGGGTTGATGCTGAACATGCTTTGCCAGTTTATTTACGTGATGATGCATGGAAAAAAATAGCAGATCAGGGTAAAGCAAAATAAAGGCACTACTCATGCACATATATTTTGAAGTAGATTTTCAAGAGCAAGCACAGCATTACCAAGCTGTGCTTTGTTCTAGAGGTGTGACTGTCGATTTGCAACCAGTTGAAAAACTGAATGCACGTTTTTTGCGTTTAAATCCTGAGTTGGCACTTTGTGTAGATGAAAACGGGCTATGGTTATCTGCAAATGGTATGAAAATGCAGCCCGATTGGAAAGCCGAAATTTCCCGTTTAAAACGTGCAAGCCTTAAATCAGAAATGATTGCTCGGGCTTGTCAGTTAGGTGAAAAACCTATCTTAATTGATGCTACGGCTGGTTTAGGCCATGATAGTTTGCTCATGGCCTATCTTGGCGCACAAATACAATTGGTTGAGCGCCATCCAATTTTATTTACCTTACTTGAAGATGCAAAAGTACAAGCTGAACAAGACAGCTTTTTAAGTCAGTTTATGGATCGGATTCAACTGATCTTTGCTGACTCTGCAAGTTATTTACAAGAGTTACAGCAAACAGCTCAAATGGTTGATGTGGTTTATCTAGACCCAATGTTTCCTCAGCGTGATCAGAATCACCAAGCCATCAAAAAACAAGCTCAAGTTAAAAAACAGATGCAGCTTTTACACCTACTTTTACCCGAAGATGGGGAAATGGATTTAGGGGATAATTTGCTGGTTTTGGCACAGAAAGTTGCTAAACGTGTAGTGGTTAAACGCCCACGTCATGCTATTTTCTTGGCAAATCAGGAGCCAGCTCATCAATGGCAAGGAGATGCTTGTCGTTTTGATGCGTATTTTCAGTAGGCTTATGTAAGGTTAGGTTTTATTGCTTGAATAATGCACAAATATATGTGATATAGTTCAAAAGCATGATTGCTAAAATTCTTAGCAGGCATACACTTAAGATGCCTGACAAAAACGAAATTTTTGAAAACCTTTTATGATTGATCTTAAACCCTCCATTAACTTTTGGCATGATTTTAAAAGCAACCAAATTGCCGGAATGTGGCTGTTTTTGGGATCAAGACGTTCTTTACAAATTGTACATCCATCAATTCTTCAGCTCATTGTCTGGGGAATTTTAGGGGGATGTACTAACTCTCTTTATAGCTGGCTTGTGGCTGGTCAAATCGGTGATTTCAATTCACAAGGTTTAATTGGTTACGCACTTTGGCCATTCATTGCTTTAATTGTCGGTATATTTTTATCACAGCGCACCAACCAACCTCGCTTAATGCTAGTACCTACTTTACTTTGGTTAGTTCTAGATACAAATATCTTATTAATTCAATGTTTAATTCAGTATTTAGGTTCTAACGGTTATCTCAATTTTATTCCCGATGCTATTTATAACGGAATTTTACCGAGCCTATTCGTGGCTTTATTCGTATGGCAAAGTTTAGCGGTGATTTGGGTTTTCTCACGTGAGCTCAAGTGGCCTTGGTGGGAACGCGCACTCGTCATGGTTGCGACTATTGCAACGATGGTGGTTTGGCAACTTTCTGTAAAAGATCAACCGATTTGGAAGGTCGAAGATTCGGCTCCGACATTTGCTGAAGATGCTTTTTACGCACAAAGTAAGTTGCTGAACGATTCTTTAGAGCAAGTCCAATATGGCGAGCAGGCAAAAAGTCATTGGTATTTTTTAGGCGTGGCAGGTGATAGCTATCAAGATGTTTTCAAGTCGGAAGTAGTCCGTATTAAAGAACAGTTTGATACTCGCTTTGGTACGGTGGGTCGTTCGATGATGTTGGTCAATAATCCAGATACCCGTACAGAAATCCCGATTGCCTCTAAAACCAGTATAGAGTTAGCCCTACGCCGTATGGGGCAGCAAATGAACCGTGATAGTGATGTGCTATTTCTATATATGACTTCACACGGTGAACAGAATCACTTCGAAATTGAAAATGCGCCATTAGATCTAGGGCAAGTAGACCCTAAATGGTTGCGTGAAACACTTGATAAATCCGGTATTCGTTGGCGTGTAATTGTCATTTCTGCCTGTTATTCAGGAAGCTTTATTCCTGCCTTACAGTCTCCTGATACTTTAATTATTACTGCATCTGCTGCTGATAAAACTTCTTTTGGATGTAATAACGAAGCTGACTATACCTATTTTGGTCGAGCTTTCTTTGATTTGGCTATGAGAGAGCAATCTTCGATGAAAGATTCGTTTAGTACAGCTAAGCAAACGGTAACCAAATGGGAAGTGGCTCAAGGTGTAGAACCTTCAGAGCCTCAGTGGATGATTGGTAAAAATATGGAACTTATGCTACCTCAACTGGAAAAGTATCTATTTCCTCAGCAAAATACTGGTAGTGTAGATATTGCTCAAACAAAAACAGAGGCCAAAAACGATGCAACTCCTGCAAAAAAACCGCTGCTTTGAAGGTGAGCAACGTGTTTACCAATTTGAATCTCAGTTATTAAAAGGGCCAGCTAAGTTTGGTGTGTATTTGCCACCAGCCGCTTTAGAAGGTAAAACCTGTTCAACCTTGTTTTATTTAGCAGGTTTAACTTGTACTGAAGAAACCTTTGCCATAAAAGCGCATGCACAACATATGGCGGCACAATTAAGCCTAATACTGATTACACCCGACACCTCTCCTCGTGGAGAGCAGGTTGCTGCAGGGGATAATTGGGATTTAGGTCAAGGCGCGGGTTTCTATATTAATGCAACGCAAACACCTTGGTCTGAGCATTATCAAATGGAAAGCTATTTGATTGATGAGTTATATCCACTCATTTTGAAAAACTTTCCAGTAAATGCTCAACAAGTCGGTATCTTTGGGCATTCGATGGGTGGTCATGGCGCATTAACTTTAGCGTTTAAATATCCCGAAAAGTTTAAATCGGTATCTGCTTTTGCACCGATCTGTGCACCAACTGAATGTGCGTGGGGTGAAAAAGCCTTTAGTCATTATTTAGGTGCAGATCGCGATAGCTGGTTGGCTCATGATGCCACAGCTTTAGTCTCAAAAAGTGGTGCAGTATTTGACGAAATTTTGGTTGATCAGGGATTGGATGACCAATTTTATGAACAGCTTCACCCTGAAAAATTTAAGCAAGCATGTTTAAAAGCAGGACAACCTTTAACTTTAAGACAACATGCTGGCTATGATCATGGCTATTACTTTATTCAAACCTTTATGGATGAGCATTTACAGTTTCATGCAATCCAGTTAGAAAAGGTAAATGGCTAATTAATGTTGCCATTCCACCTGAAATTCTTGTTGAGCCATGCGGTTTAGATGATCAAGCACGACTTTTTCTAAGTGGTCATGGTCATCTAGCTGACTATCAATAGCAACGTTTAGTTGCTCTGTTTCTGGTGCAAACGTAATGGTTGCTGTAGGCATTAAAATTTTGAAATCTTGTTCAGTCTCTTGTACTTCAAATTTGTGTTTCCAATGATTAACTAGACGTTTTGCAATACGTTTACCATCATTTGTTAATAGATGAGTTGTGCTTTTCATTATCAATCCTCACATTACTTTAATGTACCTTAACAAATTCATTTAGCGCTTAGCATTCTAATGTTGCAACGTAACGTTGCAAGTTTGAAATGTTGCGATTTGAGCAAGGAAGAGCAGGCCAAGTAGGCGGTTTTTTGTTATAATTTTAAGCCTCTCCTTAAACTCTTAGCCAGGTCATCCACTTATGTCCAAGCCTTATTTGATTGCTCCTTCTATTTTATCTGCCGATTTTGCTCGTTTAGGCGAAGATGTAGACAAAGTGTTAGCCGCAGGTGCAGATGTAGTGCATTTTGATGTAATGGATAATCACTATGTTCCAAATTTAACTTTTGGTGCTGGCATTTGTAAGGCTTTAAAAAATTACGGGATTACAGCGCCTGTTGATGTGCATTTAATGGTGTCTCCGGTTGACCGCATTATTGGAGACTTTCTGGAAGCTGGTGCTGATATTATTACGTTTCACCCAGAAGCCTCTCATCACATTGACCGTTCATTACAGCTGATTAAATCAGGTGGTGCAAAAGCCGGTTTAGTATTTAACCCTGCAACGCCATTACACTATTTAGATTATGTGCTTGATAAAGTTGACCAAATTTTAATCATGAGTGTGAACCCTGGCTTTGGTGGGCAAAAGTTCATTCCAATGACCTTAGAAAAATTGCGTGAAGCTCGTAAAATTATTGATGCGAGTGGTCGTGATATTCGTTTAGAGGTAGACGGTGGTGTTGGCCCTGCAAATATTCGTGAAATTGCTGAAGCTGGGGCAGATATGTTTGTTGCTGGTTCAGCCATTTTTGGTCAACCAGATTATAAAGTTGTGATTGATCAAATGCGTGCAGAGCTTGCGAAAGTAGGTAGTGTTAACGCTTAAAAAAAGTATGTTTAATCAAGGGTAGGCTTGTGGATAACTTTGTTTATAACTGTATGGATAACTGTGTTGATAACCATATGGATAAGATGTTGGTAAAATAAACAAAATTAGATCAACTGCTTATTCTCTAGACCGAATGTATGAAAAAAGAACGTTTTGGCGTTCTTTTTTTATGCGGGTTGGATATTTTATTACCTGATTTTTTATTAAGCTTTACTAAAAAATAACCTGTGCAAAAAACGATAATATTGTGTGGACACCTTTTTAGAAATATATGGATGTAAAACTGTAAAAGTGTCATGAAAAATAAAGCTAAATTTGGTTTAATAAGATTTTAGTAAGAGATCTAGATAATTAATGACGATAAAAATTTTAGCGGTAGATATGGATGGGACTTTTCTTAATTCTAAGAAGCAGTACAATAAAGCACGTTTTTTAAAACAGTACGAACAACTCAAACAAAATAATATTCATTTTGTGGTTGCCAGTGGTAACCAACTTGCAAAGCTTGTTACCTACTTTCCAGAAATTAGTCATGAAATTACTTTTATTGCAGAAAATGGTGCACATGTTGTAGATGCAGGGCAAGAAATAGCTTTTGCTCATTTAAGTCAGCAACAATTTATTAAGACATTAAAAGCAATTGATTCAACCTATACATCTAAAATGGTGATCTGCGGAAAGCAGAGCGCTTATGTACACAAGTCTATGCAGGCCGATGACTATGCTAAGGTCGCTCGATACTTTGAAAAGCTAATAGTTGTAGAGGATTTTTATGCATTAAAAGATTTAGTGTGCAAAATTACTTTTATTGCTCAGAAAAACGAAAGTTTTGCTATTTTTCAAGATCTTCAGCAGCAAAGTTTTGTTGCAGATCGATTGTTAGTTCCCGTTTCAAGTGGTTTTGACTTTATCGATCTTATTCTTCCTGACCAGCATAAAGCACATGGTTTGAAGCTTTTATTAGAAAAATGGAAGGTTGAACCTGATCAAGTCGTTGCGATTGGCGATAATAATAATGATATCCAGATGATTAAAGCAGTAGGTTATGGGTTTGCGGTTGAAAATGCAGTAGAAGCTTTAAAAGCAGTAGCGCCTTATGCGGCTGCGAGTAATGAGCATGAGGGTGCATTGCAAGTGATCGATTTAATGCTTAAGCATGAAGCTCCATTTTCTTAATTGATGAAGATCAATTGCCTAGAGTTGAAAATTGTATATCAGTAGAAACTTGGTTATGCTAGTACTATTAAGATTATCCGTTTGCTCTAGGCAATAAACGACAATGGCCCTACAACACCTACGCAAGTATGCTTGGTTTGTGTTCCTAATGACTTTGGTCATTGGGTGGAGTGGTGTATCTATTGCTCAGACGCCTATGCAGCATGATCTTCACACGATGCCATGTCATAGTGAAAAAATGACTGATCACTCTGTACATGTTCAAGCAGATGATCAGACTGTATGTCATCAAACCATGACCCAGTCTCTTCATTCGCACAGTGAGCATTGTAAGGACTGTAACCCCGTACATTGCCAAATTGTGAATCTGGCATTGCAGCAAGCTGTACCAGACCTTGAATCACAATTTGTTCCCATATCGTCTCAATTTAGCAGTATTTATCACGCTCAGCATTTAGCCGGATACTGGCAAGAAATTTTACGTCCTCCTAAAGCTTAATCCTTTCTTACTTATTTTTTAATTAAAAAGGATTACAGCAATGTCTCATAAAACAATTAGCAGCTTAGTCGCTGTATTTGGGCTATTGGTTTCACCATGGTCCCTCGCGGCAATTAAGGAATATCACCTTAATATTAATGAACAACAGGTAAATGTTACTGGCCAACCGCTAAAACGAATTACCGTAAATGGAAAATTTACAGCACCACTCCTTGAGTTTGAAGAAGGGGATGATGCTGTTATTCATGTGCACAACCAATTAAAGAATCAGGATACGTCTTTGCACTGGCATGGTTTGTTATTGCCAGGCTTAATGGATGGTGTACCGGGTTTTAATAATTTCAAAGGAATTGCTCCAAACGGAGATTTTGTTTACCGCTTTAAGGTGAAACAAAACGGCACTTACTGGTATCACGCCCACAGTAAAGGCCAAGAACAAGATGGCTTATATGGCCCACTCGTGATTTACCCGAAAGGGAGAACACCAGTTGCAGCCCATGAAAAAACTGACCGTGATTATGTTGTGATGCTTTCAGATTTTCATAATTCATCTAGCGATAGCATTATGAAGAATTTGAAAAAATCTGCTGAGTATTATCAAAATCGCCGTGAAACCGTATCTGATGTCTGGAAGCAGGTTAAAGCACAAGGCTTAAAAGCAACTTGGCAAGATCGTTCGATGTGGAACCAGATGCGGATGTTAAAAACCGATATGTCTGACGTGACGGGTTATACCTTCTTAGTCAACGGTAAGACACCGCAGCAAAACTGGACAGGTGATTTTAAGGAGGGAGATAAAGTTCGATTACGATTTATTAACGCTTCTGCCATGTCATTTTTTGATGTCAGAATTCCAAACTTAAAAATGACAGTTGTGAGTGCAGATGGGCAGCCAGTCAAGCCTGTGGCAATTGATGAGTTTCGTATTGGCACAGCCGAAACCTATGATGTGATTGTTGAACCTAAACAGGCAAATTATCAGATTGAGGCTGAGTCAATTGACCGTAGCGGCTTTGCTATCGGTACTTTGCATGATGAAAATACTCAGGCGGTTGGTCCAATTCAAATGCCACGACCACGTCCGCGATCTTTATTGACCATGGATGATATGGGCATGAGTCATGGTGATGGATCAAGTGATGAACATGCTAGCCATCAAATGAATATGCAGCATGACATGTCGGCGATGCCTGAAATGAAAAAAGAGACAAGCCATGCCAATCATGATCATGCAAGGATGAACATGGACCATGGCATGAAAGATATGTCATCTGAAGAACATGATCATTCTATGATGCAAATGAAGCACGACATGTCAGCGATGCCTGAAATGAAACACGATATGCAGGCAAAGCCATCTAGCGAGCATGATCACGCTATGATGAATATGAATCATGAAATGCCAGCTCAATCTGAAAGTACGACTAAAAAAGATGAGCCAGTTTATGGCTGGGCAAATGCTTCAACACCAGCGGGAATGAAAGCACTGCAATATAGTGATTTGCAATCTTTAACACCTCAACCAGACACCCGTGCGCCGGAACGCGAATTAGTTATTCGTTTAGGCGGCAACATGGAGCGTTATATCTGGACCATTAATGGCAAGAAATTTAGCGAAGCTGAGCCATTGCAAGTTAAATATGGCGAACGTATTCGCTTGAAGTTCGTGAATGACAGCATGATGGCTCACCCAATGCATTTACATGGCATGTTCATGCAATTGGAAAATGGTCAACAAGCTGAAAACTTGCCAAATAAACATACTGTTATTGTTCCACCAGGAAAGACAGTTACTGCGTTATTGACAGCCGATGCATTAGGAGAATGGGCGATTCATTGTCATCTGCTCTATCACATGAGTGCAGGGATGATGAATAAATTGATTGTGGCTCAAGTGAATGATGGAGCAGTAGATGCATCTCAAGCACCTGTTCAATCTGAAAATGAGAAAGGAGCTAGTCATGCGCATCACTAAGTTATTTTCTCAAATGATATGTTGCGGTGCTTTCTCGAGCATATCTGTATTTACTTTTGCTCAAGAACCTTTAACACATGATCATTTACGCGAACATGGTGGTCAAGTTTATCAGGCGACTACGATTGATACGGGCTGGACTCAAAATGAAGAGGGAGAAGGGAGTTTTTCTTCTGAATTAGAAACTTGGGTGGGAACGGATGAAAATAAATTGTTCATTAAAGCCCATGTTGAAAAGGCCGAGTCAGAAGAT
Organism: Acinetobacter sp. V102_4; assembly: GCF_031799005.1. Taxonomy (NCBI): domain Bacteria; kingdom Pseudomonadati; phylum Pseudomonadota; class Gammaproteobacteria; order Moraxellales; family Moraxellaceae; genus Acinetobacter; species Acinetobacter sp. V102_4. The sequence continues at coordinate 13,963 of NZ_JAVQNR010000040.1, forward strand.
ACTAATTATGGCGGTTCAGTGCTTTACAGCCGAAATGTAGCTGACTATTGGGATGTACAGGCCGGTGTAAACTATGAGCGTTTACAGCGGGAAGACCAAAAGCAAGATCGCTGGGCTGGTGTAGTTGGTTTACATGGCATGGCACCTTACTTTTTTGAAACCGATGCCTATCTCTATGTAGGTGAAGATCAGTTATGGAAGTTAAGTTTAGAAACAGAAAGGGACTTACTCTTTACCCAAAAGTTAATTGGTAAACCTTATTTAAAAGCAGATGTTGTTTTACAAGATGAATCTCGTTATGCCAGTAAAACAGGGCTGTCGAGTTTACAAGCCGGCTTTCAAACCCGTTATGAAATCAACAAAAAGGTAATGCCATTTGTTGATGTCGGTTATGGTTATGAAAAAGGTTTAAAACAAACTGCTTGGCAAACTGGAACCGACTCTGAACATGGTTGGTATTATGGAGCAGGGTTAACACTTAAATTCTAATTGCAGAACAAAAAGTAAGCTTAACGACATGCCATTGGTTTATACTAATGGCATTGTTTTTTGTGTCAGTTATGGTGCACAGATGGCTTTAGAAAAACAAGAGAATCAAATACATTTAAGTAAAAGTAGTTCTAGCTGCGGGTGCTCAAGCATGCCTTCTCAGGAGTATTCTACGCCAAATGAACCTGTGGCTAAGAAGAGCCAATGGGTGAGTTATTATCATATTCCTCACATGGATTGTGCAGCCGAAGAGCAAATGGTACGGATGGCTTTAGCCTCTTACGCTGACGATATTCAGGAACTTAATTTTGACTTACCAGCACGCCATTTGGCGATTTATCACAGTGCTCAAGCTGAAATGATTACCCAAAGCCTACAGCGTCTAGGATTAGGAGCCGAGTTACAACAAACGCAGCCACATTATGAACCTGTTGAAAAACCTAAAAAGGTTAGAACCAGTTCTTCAATGAATGCAGCACAAAAGCAAGTTTTACAATGGTTATTACTTATTAATGGGGTCATGTTTGTCATTGAGTTTATGGCAGGCATCATTGCATCATCGACAGGGTTAATCGCCGATTCACTCGATATGTTCGCAGATGCTGCAATCTATGGTATTGCCTTATTTGTGGTAGGTAAAAATCTTAATGCTCAATTAAAGGCTGCACATCTTTCTGGTTGGTTGCAGTTCGGCTTAGCCATAATTGTGTTAATTGATGTCCTGCGCCGCTTTATATATGGCAGTGAACCTGTTTCAATTTTAATGATTTTAATTGGTGGATTGGCTCTTGCGGCGAATATTACTTGTCTTTATTTAATGAGTGATCATAAAGAGAGTGGGGCACACATGAAGGCGAGTTATATCTTTTCTGCAAATGATGTCATCGTAAACTTAGGTGTTATTGTTGCGGGAATATTGGTCGCAATGACAGGTTCTCCTTATCCTGATTTAATTATTGGACTCATTATTGTTTTATTTGTTTTAAATAGTGCCCGAAAAATTTTACAGTTAAAAAACCAATAAGATTTTCTAAGACAGGCTAGCTTTAGATAGGGTTTGCCTTCGTTTTTTATTTTAAAGTAAACTGAGTCCTCACATAAAGGAGGAACGACCTCCCCCATAATGGGTCATCATGTCGGGACGACCTGACGTTATAAAAATTAGTGAATGTTATGGCTTGGGCTATTTTAATTTTAGCAGGTGTATTTGAAATCATTTGGGCATATTCTATGAAAATGTCCGAAGGTTTTACACGCTTAACCCCTAGTATTATTACCGTAGTTTTTATGATTTTGAGTGTAGTTCTACTTTCAATTTCAATGAAAACTTTACCTCTTGGCACTGCCTATACGGTTTGGACAGGAATTGGTGCAATTGGATCATTTTTAGTTGGTATATTTTTTCTCAATGAACCCATTGGAGCTATGCGAATGATTGCCGCTGTATTGATTGTGTCAGGTTTGGTTTTAATGAAAGTTTCGTCGCCGTCCTAAGAGAATAAACTATGTTGCTGTCTTATAAGTATATCAATTCGCCTGTTGGGCAATTAAAGCTGGTTGCGAATGAAAATGCTTTAGTGGCAGTACTCTGGGACAATGAAAATCCAAAACGTGTTCGGCTGGCTGAGCTGGTCGAACAAGTTGAACATCCAGTTTTATTAAAAACTGAGCAACAATTAGAAGAATATTTTGAAGGTAAACGCCACCACTTTAATTTGCCGTTAGATTTTGAAGGAACCCTGTTTCAAAAACAGGTATGGGCTGCGTTACTGACAATCCCTTATGGGGAAACAAGAAGTTATAAAGAAATCGCAATTCAAATTGGTAATGAAAAAGCTGTACGAGCAGTGGGCGCCGCAAATGGGAAAAACCCGATTTCGATTATTGCGCCTTGTCACCGGGTAATTGGTGCGGGTGGGGCATTAGTTGGTTTTGCTGGTGGTCTTGATAAGAAAGATATTTTATTAAAGCTAGAGCAACAATGAGCCGTTTTGCGCTCGATTTTTTTAGACTTTTCTACTAAGCTGTCAACAATGATATTTCATGAAGAAGGTGCTTCATTGCATCCCTTTTTTGAAATATTAATCTTATTCATAACAAACTCTGGATGTTCTAAAAATGGCTGTCGGTGACGTAACAATGCCACAAATGCATGTGGTAAAAGGTGTAAAAATTGGCTCAACAGAAGCATATGTACGTTACCCAAACCGACGAGATTTAGTCATTTTTGAGTTTGCAGAAGGTTCAAATGTTGCAGGTGTATTTACCCAAAATGCATTTTGTGCTGCACCTGTTCATGTCTCTAAAGCCCATCTTACCCAAGGTAATCCTCGCTATTTAGTGATTAATACGGGTAATGCCAATGCAGGTACTGGACCTACAGGCTTGAAAAATGCTCAAGATACTTGCGCAAAATTAGCTGAGATTGCTGGGGTAAACAGCTCAGAAATTTTACCGTTTTCTACAGGTGTAATTGGTGAGCAGCTTCCAATGGAGCGTTTACTCGCTGGACTTCGACCTGCATTAAACACTTTGCAAGAGGCTGCTTGGTATGATGCAGCGTCTGGCATTATGACCACAGATACAGTGCCTAAAGGCGCATCTGAACAATTTGAGCTTGATGGCATTACTTACACCATGACAGGTATTAGTAAAGGCGCTGGCATGATTCGTCCAAACATGGCAACCATGTTGAGCTTTGTAGCTACAGACGCACCTATTAGCCGTGATTTAGTACAAAGCTTATTAAAGACAACAGTTGAGCATTCATTTAACCGTATTACGATTGATGGTGATACCTCAACCAATGACTCTTGTATTTTTGTGGCAACAGGTCAGGCGGGTGGAGCTGAAATTACTTCAATTAACGATGCACGATATGCTCAAGTGTTAGAAGTACTGGCTCGTGTTATGAATCGTTTAGCACAGTTAATTGTACGTGATGGCGAAGGTGCAACGAAATTTATTACTGTTGCGGTAGAAGGCGGTGCCAATACCCAAGAATGTTGTGATATTGCTTATAGTATTGCGCATTCACCACTCGTCAAAACTGCACTTTTTGCATCTGACCCGAACTGGGGCCGTATTTTAGCTGCGATTGGCTATGCTGGAGTGAAAGACTTAGACGTATCTAAAATTCAGGTATGGCTAGATGATGTACAAATCTGTAAGGATGGTGGAGCTGCCGAGGACTATACCGAAGAGGCGGGTGCGCGTGTTATGGCACAAACAGAAATTACCATTCGAGTTGATTTAGGACGCGGTCAGGCCAAAGACACGGTATATACCTGTGACTTATCTTACGACTATGTCAAAATTAATGCTGATTACCGTTCTTAAATATCAGTTATAATCAAGCCTCGACAAAGAGGCTTTTTTATTAGCCCCATCTTTTGATATTAAATGATTCAAGTTAGTAAATCATTTAAGCAGTAACGTTATATGCGAGCAGGTATGCCAGCATGAAGGATAGAGAAGACGTTTTATGAGTGATGCGACTTTAATTGCCAACGATGCAAAAAACATTGTACAAGCGCATTTAGACCGTTTAGGTGAGCCAAAAGACAACCGCTTAAGTGAAGAAGCAAAACAACAAAAGTTTGCTCAGATCGAAGCAGAGCTCAAAAAACGTGATGCTGTCCTTGTTGCTCATTACTATTGCGACCCTGAAGTACAGGAACTTGCCGAAAAAACAGGTGGGTGCGTTTCTGATTCTTTAGAAATGGCACGTTTCGGACGAGATCATGCTGCCTCTACACTAGTTGTGGCAGGTGTTAAATTTATGGGAGAAACAGCAAAAATTCTGTCTCCTGAAAAAACAATTTTAATGCCGACACTCGAAGCGACGTGTTCACTCGATTTAGGTTGTCCGGTTGATGAGTTCACGGCCTTTTGTGATCAGCACCCAGACTACACCGTAGTTGTCTATGCCAATACATCGGCTGCTGTTAAAGCACGAGCAGATTGGGTAGTGACTTCAAGCTGTGCTGTCGAAATTGTTGAACATCTTGATAGTTTGGGTGAAAAAATTATTTGGGCACCAGATCAGCACTTAGGCCGCTATATTCAAAAGAAAACCGGTGCTGATATGTTGCTTTGGGATGGCGCATGTATTGTGCATGAAGAATTCCGTGCACGTGGCATTGCTAACATGAAAGCACTGTATCCAGATGCGGCTGTATTGGTACATCCAGAATCGCCAGAATCGGTTGTAGACATTGCAGATGCGGTAGGTAGTACTTCTCAATTGATTAAAGCTGCGCAGACTTTGCCAAATGAAAGACTTATTGTGGCAACTGACCGTGGTATTTTCTACAAAATGCAGCAAGCTGTACCAAATAAGATTTTAGTTGAGGCGCCAACAGCAGGTGAGGGTGCAACTTGTCGTTCATGTGCTCACTGTCCGTGGATGGCAATGAATGAACTCGATGGAATTTTAGAAGTTTTACAAAAGGGCGATCAGGAAATACACGTCGAACCAGCGCTTGCTGAACGTGCCAAAATGCCTTTAGATCGAATGTTAGCCTTTAGTGCATCGTTAAAGCGTTAAAAAACCTCAAAATGCTTGTTAAATATACATTTGATAAGGATTTTTAACTTTTTTTGACAATAGGTGTTGACGTCTGAGGGCGTCGCGCCTAGAATGCACACCGTACCGCACGATGTGCGATACAGCAAAAGCTGAGATAGATCGGAGCATAGCACAGCCTGGTAGTGCACCTGGTTTGGGACCAGGGGGTCGTAGGTTCGAATCCTACTGCTCCGACCACTTAAAATAATATTTTAAGATCGGCGAAGTATCGCATGATAAGCATCATCGGTTAAGCGCCTGTAGCTCAGTTGGATAGAGCATCCGCCTTCTAAGCGGATGGTCACAGGTTCGAATCCTGTCAGGCGCGCCACTCGGTAGCTTGGTACATAGAACTATTTGATGGTGGATGTAGCTCAGTTGGTAGAGCCCTGGATTGTGATTCCAGTTGTCGCGGGTTCGAATCCCGTCATTCACCCCAATTTCGGAGCATAGCACAGCCTGGTAGTGCACCTGGTTTGGGACCAGGGGGTCGTAGGTTCGAATCCTACTGCTCCGACCATATTTAAAAGCGTTCAAGCTTTAGAAATATCCCAAATATTAAAAAGAATTTCTTCTTATCTTATAGATAGAAGGAATTTTTTTGTTTTCTATTTCAAAATTTTAATTCAAACTCACTCCAATATTTGAACTCGTATTCCTTATATACATATAACCTCTGTTATTGATATTTCTGTCTTAACTCATCTTTTTCTTGATCTGATAAAAATGCGATTTTAAGTCCATTTTCCTGAGCTGTATAAATTTGTTCAGGGCTTAATCCTGCCAGTGGGGCAGCACTTAAATATTCATGTTGTATCTCAATACCTTCTACAGCAGGGTCATCTGTATTAATAGTGGCAAGAACGCCATGTTCTAAAAAGGTCTTTAATGGGTGTTGTGCTAGTGAGGGTACTGTGTTGGTTTGAATGTTCGAAGTCAGGCAAGACTCAATGCCAATCTCATGTTTTGCTAAATAATCTAAAAGTTTTAAATCTTGAACTGCTTTAACACCATGTCCAATTCGTTCAGCACCTAATTCTTCAATGGCTTGCCAAATACTTTCTGGGCCGGCAGCCTCGCCTGCATGCACCGTAATGTGCCAACCTGCATCACGTGCTTTTTTAAAGTGATTGATAAATAAGTTGCCCGGAAAGCCAAGCTCATCTCCAGCGAGATCCAACGCTTTAATATCATTTTTATGGACAAGTAGAGCATTTAATTCTTTTTCGCAGGCTTCTTGACCAAACGTACGACTCATAATGCCAATTAAATTCGCTTTTACCCCGTAAGTCTGACTGCCTTCTTTCACACCAGCAATAACCGCTTCAACGACTCCCTCAAGCGGTAGTTGATGCGTCATTCCCATATAACCTGGTGAGAAACGAAGTTCTACATAGTCTAGGCCTTGTTGTGCTGCATCTTGCATGTTTTCAAATGCAATGCGTTTGCAGGCATCTAAACTGGCTAATACTTTTACCCCCCAATCCAACTTCGATAAAAAACTTAATAAGTCAGGTTGGTTGTCAATCACTTGTACGTGTGGGCGTAAAGATTCAATGTCGTAGGCAGGCAAATCTAAATGGTATTGTAACCCTAACTCTAAAATAGTTTGAATACGGATATTGCCATCGAGGTGGCGGTGTATATCTGTAAGGGAAAGTGTTTTTGTAATCATAGGTTTCTTCTTATCTGTTCATATCAATTCATCATGCCTGTTTAGGGGCACTGATAAAAGTTTGGATTTGCTATGTTTTTGTGAAAAGGGGTTTAGTTGAGCTTTTTGAACTTAAGATATTCGTTTAAGTTTTAATTTTGATGACATTGTTCTGGCCTAAGAAGATAACGCAGTCTGTGTAAGATACAAGCACTAAGATTTTTATTGTTTTAATCTCGCTGAGCCTGTCTATTGTTGACTATTTAAGAATGGATTGGCTAAAGAATGGTCATTGGTATTTCGTCCGTTACTTGTAAAGATGAGCAAAGGCTTGCTAAAGACCAAACCGATAAGGCGATTAATTTATCTGTAGAAATCTATTTCTGGCAAGTAAATGAAAAGAAGAAATAGGAAGCGTTCAAATGAAGTCGGTACTTTGTCATCAAGCAAAATTAGAAGTGGTGGACCAACCGAAATTAACTCCTACAAAAGGACAGGTGTTATTAGAAGTGGTTCGATGCGGGATTTGTGGCTCTGATTTGCATATGCAACATCACTGCGACCACATGCATGATTTAGCCGCACGTGTCGGGTTTAATGGTTTAGCTAAGTCTACGGACCCGTTTGTACTGGGACATGAGTTTTGTGGCAAAGTTTTGGATTATGGCCCAAAAACTCGTCATAAATTTAAAGCCGATACACTCGTTTGTGCGATGCCTCTTTTGAATGTAGACCAGCATGGTTATTTATCTACAGGGCTTTCTCCAAATGCTTCAGGTGGTTATGCCGAGCAGGTACTTGCTCAATCGAGCCTGATGTTTGAAGTGCCGAATGGCTTAAATGCAGATAGTGCAGCCATGACTGAACCTATGGCGGTTGCATTGCATGCCGTTCGCCGTAGCCGTGTTAAAACCAGTGAACCTGCTATTGTGATTGGCTGTGGACCTGTCGGGCTAGGTGTTATTTTAATGCTTAAAGCAGCTGGGGTTAAAACTGTAGTTGCCAGTGATTTTTCGCCAAACCGCCGTAAGCTTGCTGAGCAATGCGGAGCTGATATTGTGGTAGATCCGAAAGAAACATCGCCATTTGCTAACTGGAAAGAGTTTGGTTTGCTTGGCAATGTATCTGATGCAATTAACATGGGCATGGGGCTGTTTGATAAGTTGCAAGCGACACGTTTACCATGGTGGCATGGATGGCGCATGATTGATAAGTTAGGTGCTCTGCCAAAACGTCCGGTTATTTTTGAGTGTGTGGGTGTACCGGGTGTTTTACAGCAAATTATTGAAGGTGCACCTTTGTTTTCCCGAATTGTCGGGGTGGGCGTGTGCATGCAAAGTGACAAAATAGAACCCGCACTTGCAATTAATAAAGAGTTAGAAATTCAGTTCGTGTTGGGCTATACACCACTTGAGTTTCGAGATGCGCTACACATGATTGCAGAAGGTAAAGTGAACTGTTCACCACTGATTACCGGTGTTGTTGGTTTAGAGGGTGTTACGAGTGCATTTGAAGCGTTACGCGACCCTGAACAGCATGCCAAAATTTTGATTGACCCGAAACGTAGTGGTTCAGATATTCAATTGATGAGTCATTAATTCAAAGTAAATTACGGTTAATTAAAAAGGTTGTGATCTCATTAATCACAACCTTTTTTTATGAGTATAAATTGCAATATTGGGTGTTCAATAATAGCTATAGAGCTGTGTTACTTTTTAGCTGCTCTAATTCGTAGTAAATCCAGTCGACAAATTTCTGAATGGTCGGTGTGATGTCTTGGCTCGAGTGAATCAGGTAGTACTTTCGGCTGCCTTTTAATTTTTTATTGGAAACAATCACAAGTTCTTTTTTTTGTAGTTCCGACTCAATCAACATTTGCGGAATTAAGGCCATTCCCATGTCATGACTGGCGGCAACGGCAAGCATTGAAAATAACTCGTGGCGTTGTCCATCAAAAGGCTTTGGATGTTGCATGTGATGAGTCAGAAACCATTCTTGCCAAATGCTAGGTCGAGTGGTTTGTTGCAGCAGGGGAATTCTTAGTAAATCTTCGGGGCTTAAATCATAGGTATTTTCATTGATCATGATGGCATCTGGAAAATACTTTTCGATCAGCCTTGGGGAGCATACAGGTACAATTTCTTCATCCATTAAATAATGCGCTTGTATGCCGGGCCAGTGGTCAATTTGCTGCTGCGTACCTGCAAAAATCGCAGCATCAAAAATATTGTCGTTAAATAAAAAAGGCTTGGTGCTGGTTTCTAAGTGAACTGTAATTTCAGGGTGTTTTTGATTTAAAAGATGAAGCTTGGGTAACAGCCAGCGCGTTGCAAAGGTAGGCACCACGCCTAGCTTTAATGTTCCGCCTAAACCTTTATGAGAAATGACATCGGCCGTACATTTCTCTAGTCCTAATAAGTAAGGCTTAATGCTTTTAAAATATTGTTGGCCCGCAATAGTTAACTCGACGCCGTGCCGAGTACGTATGAATAATTCAACACCCAAGAAATCTTCTAGCTGCTGAATTTGGCGAGAGACCGCACTTTGGGTAATACATAACTCTTGCGCAGCATAGGTATAACTTAGATGTTTTGCTGCACTTTCAAAGCAAATCAGGCCCTGAATTGAGGGGATACTTCTTCGCATAAATAAATCCTTTTATTTGTCGTCATATTTCAAAACAGCATATGACCTAAATGCAGATAGCAGAGTTTAGTCTAAAAATAAGCCATTTTTAATGAAATACAACGAATTAAATATTTAAATTTTAACCTTCTTATTTTAAATATGCGTAAGTCGCATATCTGCATGAACATTTATCGTTTGATTACTGCATTTTTCACGCATAACATCGAGTTAAATAAAGAAGATCAAATCAAGCAGAGGATGCGATGAATCACATGGTGACAACAAAAAAAGCAAAAGTTCAATTTAACTGGCAAGACCCATTTTTAATTGAGCAACAGCTTACCGAAGATGAACGCATGATTCGTGATGCGGCTCATGCCTATTGCCAAGAACGCCTGCAACCACGTGTACTTGAACAATTCCGTCATGAAACAACAGATCCGTCTATTTTTCGTGAAATGGGAGAGCTTGGCTTATTGGGACCAACTATTCCTGAGCAATATGGCGGTGCAGGTTTGAACTATGTGAGTTATGGTTTGGTCGCACGTGAAATTGAATATGTCGATTCGGGCTATCGCTCTATGGCGAGTGTGCAAAGCTCATTGGTGATGGTTCCGATTCATGAATTTGGTACCGAAGAGCAAAAGCAGAAGTACTTACCTAAACTTGCCACTGGTGAATACATTGGCTGTTTTGGTTTGACCGAACCTGACCATGGCTCAGACCCGGGCAGTATGATTACACGTGCTAAAAAAGTTGACGGTGGTTATCGTTTAACTGGCGCAAAAATGTGGATTACCAATAGCCCAATTGCCGATGTGTTTGTAGTGTGGGCAAAAGAAGTTTCTGCTGAAGGTAATGTTGGTGATATTCGAGGCTTCATTTTAGAAAAGGGCTGGGAAGGGCTATCTGCGCCTGCCATTCATGGCAAGGTCGGTTTACGTGCATCGATTACGGGCGAAATTGTGATGGATAACGTTTTTGTGCCTGAAGAAAATGCATTCCCTGAAGTTCGAGGATTACGTGGTCCGTTCACTTGCTTAAATAGTGCCCGCTATGGCATTGCATGGGGCGCAATGGGAGCTGCCGAGTTCTGTTGGCATACCGCACATCGATATACAATGGACCGTAAACAGTTTGGCCGTCCGTTGGCTGCAAATCAGTTGATTCAAAAGAAACTGGCAGATATGCAAACTGAAATTGCATTAGGTCTGCAAATAGCTTTACGTTTTGGGCGTATGAAAGATGAAGGTATTGCGTCAGTTGAAGGTACATCTTTAATTAAGCGTAACAACTGTGGAAAGGCACTTGATATTGCTCGTATGGCACGTGACATGATGGGTGGAAACGGTATTAGTGATGAGTTCGGTGTGGCCCGTCATTTAGTTAATCTTGAAGTTGTGAATACCTACGAGGGTACACATGATGTTCACGCCCTGATTTTAGGCCGTGCGCAAACAGGCATCGCGGCATTTAGTAACTAACTCATTCATTTTTAAAAAATAGAGGTGTTCTTTCAAGAGCACCTTTAGGGATTTTTACGCAAAAATTTATGGATAATGACAAGATTCATCGTAAGGATACTCATGTGAAGATGTACCTCTGTGTACTTAAAATTGAATATAAGATGATGAAAAGTATAGAAGATTAAGTCATACAGAAAACATAAGTAGGCTATCGATGACTCATTTGGGAAAATGAGGAACTAAAGATGAACAATGACGTTCAAGTAATATCGAAAGAGTTAAGAAATATATTTCCAAGTAATCTTGGAACATATGAAAAGATTGGACCACATACATGGAAATGGGCGTTGTTATTTGCCTATTTTGCGATGGTGGTCGATGGCATTGATATTATGCTGCTGTCTTATAGCTTGACCAGTTTAAAGGCAGAGTTTGGTTTAAGTACCTTTCAAGCAGGTGCATTGGGCAGTGCTTCTTTGGCAGGAATGGGCGTTGGAGGTATTTTAGGTGGCTGGGCATGTGACAAGTTTGGTCGTGTACGGACCATTGCCAACTCAGTGACCTTCTTTTCGGTAGCGACTTGTTTATTGGGTTTTACGCAAAGCTTCGAGCAATTTATGGCTTTACGCTTTATTGGTGCTTTAGGAATCGGAGCACTCTATATGGCCTGTAATACCTTAATGGCTGAATATGTGCCGACAACTTACCGTACAACCGTATTGGGCACGTTACAGACTGGCCAAACAGTGGGCTATATTGCTGCGACGTTGTTAGCTGGTGCAATTATTCCCGATCATGGCTGGCGTGTTTTATTCTTCCTGACCGTAGTTCCTGCTTTCGTTAATATTTTTCTGCAACGATTTGTGCCAGAGCCAAAATCTTGGCAACTCACCAAAATTCAAAGCTTGCAAGGCAATAGACAGCCTAAAGAAATTGTAGCGACTGAGAAACCAAAAAGTAGCAGCATCTATAAGCAAATTTTTAATAACTTTAAGCACCGTAAAATGTTTTTGTTGTGGATGACTACAGCATTCTTCTTGCAGTTTGGCTATTACGGTATTAACAACTGGATGCCAAGTTACTTAGAAACAGAAGTGCATATGAACTTTAAAAACTTAACCAGTTATATGGTGGGTTCATATACTGCAATGATTTTAGGGAAAATTTTAGCGGGTTATCTTGCTGATAAATTTAACCGCCGTGCTGTTTTCGTGTTTGGAACAATTGCCAGCGCCGTGTTCTTGCCAATCATTATTTTCTTCAATACCCCTGACAATATTTTGTATCTATTGATCACCTTTGGCTTCTTATATGGCATTCCATACGGTGTGAACGCTACCTATATGGCTGAAAGTTTTTCAACTGATGTGCGTGGAACAGCCATTGGCGGTGCCTATAACATTGGTCGTGTTGGGGCAGCGATTGCACCAGCCACCATTGGTTTCTTGGCATCGGGTGGTACGTTTACTATGGCTTTTATTGTGATGGGTGCTGCGTATTTTGTTGCGGGTGTGTTGCCAGGCTTATTTATTAAAGATCGTCAGTACGATCCACAAAAACAATCATAAACAATGACAGGAAGGTGCATTGAGTGCTTTCTAAAAGATAAGGGTATCGTTATGGGTGCATTACAAGGAATTCGGGTTTTAGATTTAAGTCGTGTGCTTGCTGGTCCGTGGTGTGGGCAAATCTTGGCAGACCTTGGGGCGGAAGTGATTAAAATTGAACGTCCTCGAGTTGGTGATGACACCCGCATGTGGGGACCGCCATGGATGCCCGATCAAGATGGAAACATGACACGTGAATCTGGCTATTTTCAGTGTACCAACCGCAATAAATATTCTGTTGCTGTGGACATTACAACATCAGAAGGTCAGGCCTTAGTTTATGAAATTGCCAAGACTGCCGACGTAGTAATTGAAAACTACAAGACAGGATCTTTGGCTAAATATGGTTTGGACTATGCCTCATTAAGTGAGCTCAACCCAAATATTGTTTATTGCTCGATTACTGGGTTTGGGCAAGATGGTCCGCGTGCGGAAGAACCTGGTTATGACTTTATTATTCAGGGTATGTCTGGCTTAATGAGCATTACCGGTGAACCTGATGATGTGGCAGGCGGTGGTGCACAAAAGGTTGGTGTGGCTGTGGTAGATATTCAAACTGGTTTATATTCAACCATTGCCATTCAAGCTGCTTTGATTGCACGCTCGCACACAGGGCGTGGTCAATATATTGATATGTCATTGCTGGATGTGCAGGTCGCGGCATTGGCAAATCAGGGAATGAACTATTTAGCTTCGGGTAAAGCACCGCAGCGCATGGGTAATCAGCATCCAAGTATTGTGCCGTATCAAACCTTTAAGGCTAAAGATAAAGAATTTATTATTGCATGTGGTAACGACAAACAGTTTAAAGATTTATGTATTGCGATTGGTTACCCAGAGCTGCTCGAAAATGAAAAGTTTGTGCGTAATCAAGACCGCGTAAAATATCGAAATGAACTGATTCCTTTATTGTCGAAGCACTTTTTGCAGAAAACTGCCAAAGAATGGGTTGAGATGATTCATGCTTTAAAAGTACCAGTAGGTGTCATCAACTCTATTGAAGATGCCTTGGCTGAACCACAAATTCTGCATCGTAATTTGGTGGTCAATATTCCTCATCATTTAAATGAAAACTTCCAAACCATTGGTTCACCGATTAAGTTGTCTGATACTCCGGTTGAATACCATCATGCACCGCCAGAGTTAGGTGAACATACTGCTCAAATCTTATCGAGATTTAAAACAGTAGAAGAGCTGGCTGCATTAAAGGAGAAGGGCATTATTGATGGGAAAATTGCCTAATTAAAATTCCATCTATTCAATTGCAGCTCTAGGGCTGCAATTATAAATTTTGGTTAATATTAAATAATTGATTAATAGAATTTTTCATGTTTATCGCAAGTGTTTCATCGAAACCATCGACTAAAAAGCGGCTAATTAACCCTTCAATCACCGTATAGATCAGCTCAGATAAAGCTTCACCATTGGGTATATTGCAGTTTTGTGCAATCAGTACTTTAATCCATTGTTTATGGGCTTTAGAAATAGAAATAATGTCTTGATCATCTTGGTTAGATTCAGCGACTGCTCTTACAAATAAACAGCCTTTAAAAAAATCTTGTCTAAACCAATTGGTGTGCCAATCAAGGATTTTATTGATGGCCTCTAACCCCGTTGCATCTCCCACATAGCCTAAAAGGCTTTGCTTAAACCGTTCATCACGAGCAATCAGTACAGATCTCACCAACTGATTTTTATTTTTATAGTACGTGTACATGGTGGTTTTGGAGCAGCCAGATTCGTCGCGTATCAGGTCAACGCCAACTCCGACAAAACTATTTTCGTTAAATAACTTCTCGGCTGTATCTAATATTTTTAAGGCAGATTTTGACATAAAATTTTTCCAAAAAATAAAATAGTACAGATCTGTACTATTTTGGATTTTATCTATATGCTTTTTAAAAAGCAAATTTTTGTTTGAGGAAAAAACCATGTTCTCGATCTTTTATGGCAAAGAAAAACTGGCTCCATCGCCCAATAAAATTGATATTTTAAGAAGTCTTATTGGTGGAACATTGAGCATCTTTATACTTTTGTGGTTGAGTAAGCTCACACACAATATCTTTATCATGGCGCCATTTGGTGCGACTTGTGTACTGCTCTATACTGTGTCCCAATCACCTTTGGCACAGCCGAGAAATATCATATTTGGGCATCTTATCTCGGCTTTTGTAGGTTTGTTTTTCCTAAAATTTGTGGGTGTTTCTATTTTTACAATTGCTTTTTCAGTGGGCTGTGCCATTGCACTCATGCAGATTTTTAAGTGTATTCATCCACCTGCTGGGGCCAATCCTCTGGTTATTTTGCTCACCGCGAGCAGCATACATTACCAGTGGAGTTTCTTAATTTTTCCTGTTTTGGTCGGTGCCGTGTCTTTAGTCTTGGTGGCAATGCTGATTAATAATATTAAAGCGAGCACCAAGTGGCCCATGTATGGCTTAGGAATTTTAAATAGTAAAAAGTAGGGAAGGCATGAAGTATTCTGAGCTTAAAAATAATGAAAGTATTCACTACCTGCATAGTGAATACTTTTGAGTAAAATTATGATTTTTTAGAAATACGCTCTTCGATGGCAAATTTGAGTAAAGAAGCACTGCGGTAAAAACCATGTGCGAACTTACCAAATGGCATGGTAATAAAGAATGTCATGACCGTGGCTAAATGGAAAATCAGTAAAAGTGCCATGTAAGGGGTATTGCGAAATGCCATGAGTGCTAGCCCTGAAGCGCTAACGATAAGTAGAAGGAAAATAAAGCCTCGATCTACAGGTTTTTGCTCGCGGTCACCATGCAATGGGTGGCGTTTAAGATTTAAATAGAGCAAGCCAGATGGCCCAACCACTAGGCCAAGTCCACCTAAAGTGCCCAGAATAACAGGCAAGCTAAAGATAGGGTAAGGCGCATGCAGGTTAAGGAAATAGTGATATAAAGTCGCGACACCTGTGGCTGCAAAGCAAAGCATAAAGCCATAAAAAGTCAGGTGATGGAACACGCGACGGATTTGTGTGTAACGGTCATCTTGTTCATTACAACCTTTGCCATGCCCACCATCTAAATATTTAAGCGTTAATACATTTTGAGTAGCTTGAACAAGGTCTGGTTTCTCAACTTTGCCATGAATGACTTTAGATGTTTGTCGCCAGAATTTACTAATTCCAATGCCGAGCAGAACAATCGCAACTGTAAAGGTCGCTCCAAAAAGTAGAGCTAAAAAGTTATGCGGGAAAATCGCATAGAAATTACCGTGGTAGCCTGCAAATAGGTCGGTGCCTTTGTACCACACCACAGCTAACATACATAAAAAGAAAATAAGTGTTAATGCCGAGACAAAAGGAATCCCGACAGACTTATAAAGTCGGCCTAAAGGCTGAGGTGTAGCAAACTCTTGATAAGTTTCTAAACGTACTTGCGCCATCGCTTTTGGAATATTTACACCAAACTCATGCGGTGGGGCATATTGGCAAGCATGTAAACATGCACCGCAGTTATGGCACAAGTTTGCGAGGTAATGAATATCGGCTTGATTGAACTCAAGGCGCTTAGTCATCGCCGCAAATACAGCACAAAATGACTCGCAGTAGCGACAAGCATTACAAATCTGTAGGGCTCTTTGAACTTCCTGCTCATGGTCAGAGAGCTGAACAACTGGAATTAGGGCTTTAGTACTAGCATTCATGTTCAACTCCTTGTGAAAGTGCATAGTGGGCTGCATTTTTTCCGGCAATGCGTCCAAAGGTCGTTCCAATCGACATGCCGACTCCTGCGGTATAACCCTGACCGAGTACGTTACCTGCCATCATTTCACCTGCAACAAACAGGTTACGGCTGGCTTTATTGTCAAAACGTACCGCAGCATCGTCTTCGACTTTTAAACCTAAATAGGTAAAGGTAATGCCGGGCTTAAGCGCATAGGCATAGAAGGGTGGGCGATCAAGCGGAACGGCCCAATGGGTTTTATTAGGAACAATATTTTGGGTGGTGCAGTCATCTAAAACCGTATGGTTAAAGGTACCTTGCACGCAAGATTGGTTAAATTCTTCTACGGTGTGGCATAAGGTTTTTGCGTCTAGCCCGATTTTTTCGGCCAGTTCTTGAATGCTATTTGCTTTTACCCCCGCAAACACAGGTGGCATAAAGCGACCAATCGCCTTTGAGTCGATAATCGAATAGGCAATTTGCTGAGGCTGTTTGGCAACAAGGCGGCCCCAAATCGCATAACGTTTTGGCCAGAAGTCTTCGCCTTCATCGTAAAAACGTTCGGCTTTGTTATTGACCACAATACCCAGTGAAACGCAGTCAATACGGGTGCAGATGCCGCCGTCATATAATGGTGCACGTGCATCTACAGCGACGCAATGTGATTGTGATGGGTCACCAATAATATCGGCGCCTTGATCTATCATAAATTTGAGCAAGTTGCCCTGATTAAAGCGGGTTCCACGAATAATGAAATTATCGGCAGGCCATTCACCGTTTTCATTTTGTCCCCATGCTTCTCTTAACCATTCCAGATTTGACTCAAAACCACCTGCGGCCAATACACAGCTTTTCGCTTTAAACACACGCCCATCTTCCGCAATTGCAGCTTCAAAATGTCCTTGGTTTAACTTTAGATCTTTAATTTTTGTGTTGTATAAAATGTCGATACCAAGCTCTTGGGCACTACGGTAATACGCATTAATGAGGGCTTTACCGCCACCCATAAAAAAGGCATTGGTACGTGCAACATGCAAAGCACCCGATAGTGGCGGCTGAAAATTCACACCATGTTTACGCATCCAGTCGCGACATGTTGCCGTGCTACGAATGACCAGACGAGCTAAGTGCTCATTAGTTTTTCCAGCAGTGACTTTAAGTAGGTCTTGCCAATATTCTTCTTCTGGGTAGGCATCGACTAATACATCTTGAGGAGCATCATGCATGCAACGGAGATTACGAGTGTGTTGTGAGTTACCACCACGCCATTCTTTAGGCGCTGCTTCTATGACAAGCACAGACGCGCCACTTTCTTTTGCCGTGAGCGCGGCACACAGTGCGGCATTCCCACCACCAATTACAATCACATCATGCATGGATTTCTCCCTTTCTCAGCTAGGGCTAATGTAGCTTTAAAAGGGATGATGAAGTGAGAGGCTAAGCTTGAATGGGTGTTTAGTAAAAATAAACACTAATGGCTTAAGTGTTTATGAGTTTCGCACCGGGCCAGCGCTTTTCATTAATCAGGTTGGTCACACAAGCACGAATCACTACTTTGGTGGCTAAAGTTGCAGGCGAGAGTTCTTCTTCAGACAGACTAATTAAATAGTTAATGCGTTCAATGGCAGGTTCTACAATACGTAGCAAACACAGGTCTTGCCTTGAGTTTAATGAGGCACCGGCAGGTTGAATGGTTGCCATTTCGAGTTGGCTAATGCTTTCCATTAACAAATGCAGCCCATCAATTTCATAGGCCACTTTAAGCTGATGAATTTTCTGTTCGAGCAACAAGCGTAGTCCATGTCGTTGACTCGGTAAAATCAGCGGAAGTTCTTTTAGCTGTGAATGAGTAATGGTTTGAGTGTCTATACAACTTTCAAGGTGGTACTGACTCAGCACTTCTTTAGGTGAGATTAAAAACATCTGTTCTTTGACTAAAGGCTGTATGGCCCACTGTGGGTCGACATCGTCACTAAAGATGATCGCGACATCGAGCTGCCTTGCATTAACTAATGCCTTCAGGTCACCCGATAAGCCTTCAATTAAACGGACTTTAATGTCGGGATAACGGTTTCTCATGAGTTTTAAAAAGTGGGTGCCTATAACCGACGCGACACTCGGTGAAAAACCGACGGTGACATGACCACTTAGGCGTGAAGAATGTGCAGAGTCTACGGCATGGTCTAAGTGTCTAAGCGCCAGTTGAATCTGTTGAAAAAAAGCTAAACCCGCAGGGGTGGGAACTGTACCCAAAGCAGTACGTTGTAAAAGGCGAATAGAAAGCTCGCTTTCTAATTTTGAGATTTGCTGACTTAATGCAGAAGTTCCAATATCGAGATTTTTTGCAGCTTTACCCAAGCTTCCTGACTCGATCACCGCAATAAAATACTTTAATTGTTTGAGTTCCACGGCAAATACTACATAGTCCTTTATTGGTTATTCTACACTGGTTTATCGCTATTCATTTTATTCTATTACGCTGAGTAAACCACCAACAGAGTAAAGGCAACATCACCTCAAGATGTTGCCTTTTAGAGCTTTTATTGTTTAACCTGCTCAAGACCCTGTTCTTCAATAATTTGTGTTGCTTGAGGCGATTTCACAAATTTGATGAGTTCTTTTGCGACTTTTTCATGTTCAGAGTTTTTACCAATGCCTGCTGCAAATACAGTGACTTTTTGATAAGGAGCAGGAATTGGACCGACTAAATCAACTTGACCATATTGGCCAGTAAAAGGTTTGATTTCACTAATTTGCTGGAAACCAATATCGAACTGACCTTCAGCAATACGTTTTGCAACGCGGTCACCGACCACTTTTTCTGCTTTACCAGAAATCACTTTGTACTCGACAGGTGGGAAGCTTGGGAAAACATCTTTTTCAAGATGCGTACCGCTCGCACTTGCTGAATAGCCTATGTGCTTAGCATTTAATAAAACTTTTTCGAATTTTGCCGCAGAGCTAATATCTGGTTTTGGTGCACCTTTAGGCACAGCCATACCAATGCTTGAATTGACTAAAGCACTTTGTGAATTTGGGTCTACATAACCTTTTTCTGCAAGCTTGTTCAGTTCAGGAGCAGCCAACACCACCACATCAAAATGTTCACCACGATCGAGTCGATTTGGAATTGCGGTTGGCGACGCGCCCATTGATGAACCAGATGAAAGGTGAACCGTGTGACCAGTTTGCTTTTCAAATATTGGAATAAGTTTTTCCATAGATGAATAGAAACCGCCTGAACTAATCACTTCGAGTGTATCTGCGTTAGCAAGCGTTGAGCCTAAGCCTGCACCAGCTAGGCAAATGGTCATGAAGATAGGGGACTTTTTCATAGTATCTCACTTTAATGATAGGAGAGCACAGTACGGAGACTTAAGATCTGCCGTACTGTTCATTAAAATTTCAGGTTAAGTTGTTGTTTTAAGCGCTAACCTTCACAGGTTCAGCAATTGGGTCTGCATTCTTCTGCTTAGAACCACGACATAGATATAAGCTTGAGATTAAGCTACATACCGCTGCTAACATCAGCCAGAATGCTGGTGTGCTTGCATTACCTGTGTTTTCGACAAGGTACGTACAAGCCATTGGCGTCATACCACCAAAAATAGCGGCTGCAAGGCTGAACGCTAAAGAGAAGCCAACTGTACGTACACGTTTTGGCATTACTTCGGCAAGTGTTGCTACCATGGTGCCGTTGTACATACCAAAGAAGAATGAGAAGTAAGCAAGCGTAATAATTAGATTGGTAAAGCTAATGTCACTCACTAACCAGCTTAAAACTGGATAAGTTGTAAAGATGGCAAGGGTTGTAATGCCGACTAAAACTGGACGACGACCAATTTTGTCTGAAAGTAAGCCACCCATTGGTAACCAGAAGAAATTGGATAAACCCACAAATACGGTTGCTAAAAGGCTATCCGTTACCGACATTTCTAGAGTACGTTTTGCATACACAGTGGTGTAAACCGTAATGAAATAGAACGTGGTTGTGGTCATGGCACTCATCATCATGCCCGCAAGTACGATGCGCCAGTTGCTCGCAAGCGTGCTGAAAATTTCTTTGGTCGATGGATGAGTTTTTTGCGCTTTAAAGTCTTCAGTTTCTTCTAACGTACGGCGGAATAAGAAGATTAAAGGAATAATCAAACAACCAATTAAGAACGGAATACGCCAGCCCCATTCACCCACTTGAGCAGTAGTTAAAATGGTGTTGAGCCAGTAGCCAAGTAATGCTGCAAATACAACCGCAATTTGTTGGCTGCCAGATTGCCAGCTTGTGATAAATCCACGGTTTTTATCTGTTGCAATTTCAGCTAGATAAATCGATACACCACCAGATTCAACACCTGCCGAGAAGCCTTGTAATAGACGTCCAATCACCACCAAAATTGGCGCAATAATACCAATGGTTTCATAACCCGGTACAAAGGTAATTAAGATGGTTCCGATTGCCATAAGGCTTAAAGTCACAATAAGACCTTTACGTCGACCAACTCTGTCGACATAAGCGCCCAAGAATATAGCGCCGAGAGGACGCATAAGAAAGCCCGCAGCAAACACGGTAAATGTCATCATTAAAGAGACATATTCATTTTCAGAGTGGAAAAATTTTGCTGCGATATAAGTGGCATAGAAACCAAAAAGAAAAAAATCGTACTGTTCTAAAAAGTTGCCACTCGTTACATTTAATATTTTTTTAAAAGTAGCCCTACGGTTATTCACGACATCCATTGGAGACCTCCTTGGCCTGACAAAATGGAAACATTCACGATCTTCAATAGAGGACCTTAAATTGACTCATTCAATAAACCTAAATAGCAAATGGTTTAGAGATGAGATTTAAAGGTGGCCTTCGTAGAAAATGTGATGCCTTGTTTCCAGTTCAAACTACACATCTATAATTCGATAAACAGAAATTCACTTATCATTCGGAGGAAAATGTAATCTTAAAAAGCAGGAGGGAGTGAGAGGGCAAAATTAATTAGGTATTTAATAAAATTAATGACCCTTTATAAAATAATTTCAGAACATGGCCAAATTTGGTTTTGAATCAACTCTTTCACACAGGCTTTAATTGCCGATTTTGCAGCGAGTGCAGCAGGTGATAATTCTTCTTCGGCAAGGCTGACTAAGTAATTGATTCGCTCAACTTCAGGATCGATCAATTTTAGTAATTGAAGTTTATGTTTGTATTCTTGTAGACAGGCACTTCCGGGGCGAACACTTGCAAGGTCAAGGTGAATCAGACTATCCATCAGCAAGTGCAGGCCATCAATTTCATAGACGACATTGAGTTGTCCAATCTTGTGCTCAAGCAGTTTTCTTAAACTATGACGCTGCCGTGGCAACACTAAAGGAATATCACCAATTTGTTGAGACCGAATAATTCCACTTTTGATGCACTCAGCAAGACCGTATTTTTCGAGCACTTCTTTTCGTGCCATTAAATACATTTGCTCGCGTACCAGCGGTTGTATGGACCACTGTTTATCAATTTCATTGGTAAAAATAATGGCAATATCAAGCTGACGTGAATTAATCGACTGAATCAGGTTGCCCGATAGAGTTTCCACAATTTCTAGGCGAATGTCTGGATAGCGTTCAGACATTAGTTTCATTAAAGGGATGCCAATTAAAGCGGTAATGGTGGGTGGAAAACCAAGGCTCACGTGGCCTGAAAGCCGTGCCGAATGAGCAGCATCTACCGCAAAGTTAATCTGACGTAAAATGAGTTGAGAATGTTTTAAAAAGGCGAGGCCTGCGGGAGTAGGGGTCACACCAAAAGCATTACGCTGTAATAGGCGAATGCTTAGCTCTTGCTCTAGCTTGCTAATTTGTTGACTGATTGCTGACGCACCGACATCGAGTTTTTGAGCAGCTTTACCAATACTGCCTGCTTCAACCACCGTCAAAAAATATTTTATTTGCTTGATTTCCATAATAAATGTATTCGCTCATCATCCTTGATTTATAGAGATATGAAGGATTGGGAAATCTATCATGCGCTTTAATATTAACAGCAATAAATACAAAAGTTTCTTAAAAAATTATCTGAAAGTTTTAAATCTTTGTCGTCTTTAATCTTGAGTTCAAAGGAACTTATCTCATTTCAGAGAGGCAATCGTATAATTTTTAAATATGGCATCCACAGTCAACGATTTGGCGTTTGGGGCTAAGCACACCACTCAAAATCTAAATAAAGTGAACAATCAAAATAAAAAAATCCAGGATGGATCCATGATTTTTGTCGTAAGAAATAGAACATTAGTATTGGGAATCGCTTCAATTTGTACAAGTGCATTACAGGCTGCTGCATTTGATAAAACAGGCCAATCCGTATCAGCATTTTTACAACCGGGAAATTACTTTGAAGCCAGTTTAGGTGTGACAGATACTGATTTAAGAGGAGTGGAATCTGGTACTAACCCTTCACATCAGTCAATTTCAGATATTGCCAATACAGATTATCGGCCGACTGCGGCTTTAAAGTTTCAGCTTGCACCACAGTATTCATTTGGGTTGCTTTACGATCAGCCTTTTGGTGCTGACACAGAATATTCAGGTGTAAATGGCTTTGTCGCAACGCCGAAAGACACAGTTATGCTTCCCGGTATTACGACTACAAGCCTTGCAAATGCTACTTCTGGTCAAGTTCCCACAGGAAATGCAAAATCGGAATTTGATATTCAAAGTTTCAGCTTCATTGCAGGATATCAGCCTAATAAAAACTGGAATATTTTTGCAGGGCCGGTTTATCAAACCTTCAAAAGTCAGGTCAATTTAAGAGGCAATGTATTTAGTCTTTATAATGGTTATGACTTTCAAACTAAAACTGTGGGCGATTGGGGCTGGTTAGCTGGACTGGCTTATCAAATTCCTGAAAAGGCCGTTAAAGTTTCGCTTACCTATCGTTCTGCCATTACCCACAAAGTAAACGCAACTGAAAATGCGCCGTTAATTGATATGTTAACGACTCAGCAAGGACGCGATTTAGTTAGCCAACATCTCGACTATATGATTTCTATCGGGCAGATGACCGAGCAAAAGAAAAACTATTTAAATCACATTATTTCAGAGTTACCTAATGGCGAAGGGTCTGGCACAACCAAATTTAAATCTCCAAACTCAGTGAATTTAGAATTTCAAACAGGTTTACGTCAGGGAACTTTATTGTTCGGTAGCTTGCGCTGGGTAAATTGGAGTGATTTGGCGCTACAACCTTACCGTTTTGGTGAAATTTCAGAAGTTGTCGGGGTGCTATCAACACCAAGCCGTCCAGAAGGGTTTAATTTGGTTCGTTATGACGATGACCAATGGACTTTAAATTTGGGAGTAGGGCAACGTTTTTCACCTAAATGGTTAGGCTCTATGTCAGTGGGTTGGGACTCTGGTGCAGGTGATAAAGTCTCAACGGGTGGCCCAACCAAGGGATATTACAACTTAGGAGTGGGAGCCCAATACAGTCCAACATCGCAATACTTTATTTCTGGTGGTGTGAAATATTACTGGTTAGGCGATGCAAAAGGTCAGCTTGGCGCACAGGCGGGTAGTGACTATTACGTGGGTGAGTTTAAGGACAACCACTCGATTGGGTATGGACTCAAGATTGGTTATAAATTCTAAATAATACAAAAAATTAAAAAGGAAGAAACGAATGGATTCATTGGTAATTACCGTATTCTTACCCATAGCTTTGGCCATTATTATGGCCGGCATGGGACTCGAATTAACCCTCAATGATTTTAAACGTGTTCGTCAGCATCCTAAGGCAGTGTTTGTCGCACTGTTTTGCCAGCTAATCGTTTTGGTGAGCATCGCTTTCCTCATTTGTAAGGTCTTTGTTTTACCTCCAATGATTGCGGTGGGGCTGATATTACTCGCCGCTTCGCCAGGTGGTCCAACTGCAAATTTATATAGCTATTTATATAAAGGTGATATTGCCCTCAACATTACTTTAACTGCCATCAACTCGGTGATTGCCGCTTTTACCTTGCCATTGATTGTTAACTTTGCCTTACAACATTTTGTCGCGAGTGAACAAAATGTTGGGCTACAGTTTTCTAAAATCATTCAGGTATTCGTGATTATTTTAGTTCCCGTCGTGATTGGGATGTTGATCAGACATTTTTCGCCTCATTTAGCAGAGAAGCTAAATAAGCCTGTTCGTGTTTTCGCGATCATATTTCTACTTTTTATTGTTTCACTTGCGATTGCCAAAGATTACCAAAAACTTCTCAATTACATTGGGCTAGTGGGTGGAGCCACCTTACTTTTCTGTATTTGTAGTCTTGCGATTGGTTATTTGGTGCCTCGTTTATTTGGTATTAATAGCTTTCAAGCCAAAGCCTGTGCTTTTGAAATAGGAATTCATAACAGTACCTTAGCTTTAACGATTGCTTTAACTGTTATGGCGAGTTCAGACGCAGCTATGCCGGCAGCCGTGTATTCAATCTTAATGTATGTAATGGCAACTCTATTTGGTACATTGTTGAATCGATTAGAAAAGAAAGAATTAGTTAAAAGAAAAGTACTTATTAACTAACTGCAAAGATTATTAAAACGGAGCTTTATTCATAATGAACAAATTTTTTAAAAACAGCCTATTTTTAGGGTTATCGACTTTGATTGCAGGTTATGGAACTGTCCTCCATGCGGAAGTAAACTCATCTAATTTACCTGCCGTCTCACAAAAAGCGTTAACGATTATTGATGGCCAAACAGAATGGTTAAGTAAGGTTTATAAAGATATTCATGAGCACCCAGAACTTGGGTTTATGGAAACGCGTACCTCTGCCATTGTTGCCAAAGAGCTTAAGTCATTAGGGTTTGATGTTAAAACCGGAATAGCCAAGACAGGTGTGGTCGGGATTTTAAAAAACGGTGATGGGCCAACGGTCATGTACCGTGCCGACATGGATGCCAATACGGTTCAAGAAGCGACTGGTTTACCTTATGCAAGTAAAGTGCGGGTAAAACTTGATGATGGAACCGAAACACCTGTTGCACATATGTGTGGTCATGATGCACATGTGACATGGATGCTCAGCATGGCAAAAACCTTAGTCGCTTTAAAAAAAGAATGGAGCGGAACTATTATTTTAGTCGCACAACCTGCTGAAGAGCCTATAACGGGTGCTAAAGCCATGGTGACTGACGGTTTGTGGACAAAATACAACTTACCAAAACCTGATTATTTCTTTGCAGTGCATACCACACCAGCACCTGTTGGAGTGGTCATTAATGCGCCGGGGCCACGCATGGCGGGAACCGATCAGCTCGATGTTTTATTTAAAGGCGTGGGTGGGCATGGTTCATTACCAATGCTAACCAAAAATCCAATTAGTATGGCGGCAAATGCAGTAACTCAATATCAAACTATTATGGGTAACGCAGTCGACCCTCAACAAGCAGCAGTTTTATCGATTGGCTCGATCCAAGCTGGAAATTCGAATAACGTGATTCCTTCTACTGCACTGGTCAAAATGAACTTGCGTTGGTTTGATCCAAAAATACGCGAAACCATGTTAAATAACATTAAGTTCATGAGTGAAGGTGCTGCCGAAATGCAGGGCATGGGTAAAGATCAATTGCCTACTTTTACCTTTAAGGGTTCAAGTACGCCTGTAGTCAATAATAAAGAATTCTCTGCGCGTTTAAATGGACCTTTAAAAGCTTTGCTAGGCGACAAACATGTTCTAACTGATTATCCTGCGGTTATGGGGTCGGAAGATGTTCATCATCTCTTAGGTGATCAAAAAGACATTCCGTTTAACTTTATGTTCATTGGCGTGGCAGATCCGGTTGTGTTTGCAAATGCAGTCAAGCAAGGCAAACCCGCACCTTACATTCCGCACAGTCCGAACTATGTTGTAGATTTAAAAGCCTTGCCTGTCGGGGCTAAAGTCACCACGGTGTCTATGCTTGAACTGTTAAATAAAAAATAAGATATTCATAAAAAAAGATGCACATGAATGCATCTTTTTTTTATCTAAAATTTTTAGAAATTTAAGAGAAAGACAGATGTTTTTCCCGATAGTGTAGCGGTGATAAGTCTGTCCAGCGTCGAAAAGCACGGGTAAAACTACTCACATCGGTAAAGCCAAGAATATAGGCAATTTCGGTAATATTGTGGCTTGAATTTTTGATATACGACAAAGCCAGTTCGTACCGTGTATTGTCGAGTAGCTCGCTATAAGAGGTATTTTCTGCCGAAAGCTTGCGTTGCAGACTGCGTATACTTAAGCCTAAACTTTTTGCAACGTCTTGTTGTTGAAAGTCACCTGTAGATAATTTTTCAATGAGTTTTACTTTCACACGAGCCAATATGTTTTCTTTATCAAACCGTGCGAGATAACGATTAATAATCTCATCATATTCTTGGGTGAGGCTAGGATTCCCACCGTCTAAAGGCTGCTCTATGGTGGCTGTGTCAAACACAATCATGTCTTTGGGCGCATTAAACACAATCGGGGCTTTTAAAATGCTTTTAAAGTTTTCCAGATCTTCTGGCTCTGAGCGTCTTAGTTCAATGCGTAAGGGCGAAAAAACAGAACCTTGTAACGCACGACTTGAACGAATAAAAACAGAGATAAAAGCATCGATAGATTCGGGTTGAACTTCGTCGGGAACATGAATAACGAAATAATGATTTTTTCCCTCGCCATAAAATTCGAGTTCAGGAATGTCGGTCACTATGCGGAAGTAACGAATAATTCTTAAAAACATTTCTTTTAGTGTGGTGCTGGTAATGAGTGAATGGCCCAACACATGAAATGTATTTTGGTTGACTTGGCTGGCAACTTTAAGGCCAAAGCATGAGTCTTGAGTCGCTTGAACGGCTAATTTCCATAAATTCGCAGTTTGTTTTAATGAATAGCGTGCATCTGGATCGTTTAGGGCCTGAACATCTAAACCTGCTTGTTTTAATAAAGGTTGACTATCCACACCTGCTTTCTCAAGCGCTTTTTGAATCGCTTTAACCCAGCTAGCCAGTGCCGTTGCTGTCTGTGGCATGTTATATCCTATAACTTGTGACTCATATTCCTCACCACATTATAAAAGATTTCAAAAATAAAAGATGTTTTGTTTGCCTCTACTTCTGACATTTTGGCATCCATAGCCAATAGATTGGCGTTTCGAGCTAAGCGTACAAAGGTAGATATAAATAAAGTAGGGACATGAGAAAACTGAGGAATAACGGATGACCTACATATATAAAAATCCTGCTGGAATGAGTGATAGTGAAAAAACGGAACACATTAAAAAAGTAGTCACAGCGGAAGGTGTGGCTTTACGCAAGCGCCATCCCATTTTGAACCATCAAAACGCAATAGGGGCGATGATTCTACTTGTTTCCCTCGTTGGAATGATTGCTACAGCGGTACTCTATATCAATCACCAGCTTTCAGCGTGGTTCGCAATTCCAATTATTGCGTTTTTTGCATCTCTTACCCATGAGTTAGAACACGACCTCATTCACTGGATGTATTTTAGAAAGAAACCATGGGCACATCACCTTATGATGGGATTAGTGTGGTTAGCTCGCCCAAGTACCATTAACCCGTGGAAACGCCGTGAGCTTCATTTTAATCACCATAAAAATTCAGGCACTGAAGTCGATTTAGAAGAAAGAGCGCTAACCAATGGAGAGCAGTGGAGCATTCGTCGACTCGTCGCCATCGGTGACAATGGTTTTGCAGTTTTGCTACGCATTATTGCTGCAAGCAATTGGACTGTTAGAAAAGTTATTTTTAAACGTGCGTTCTTAGCTTATTTTCCACTTGGAATTATTCATTGGTCTCTTTGGTATATCTTCTTAGGCTTCCATGCAGTTGATATGGTTTCAAGCTTGGCAAATGCACCGATCGCATGGTCAGCTACAACGCTAAATGTTATGCATGTGATTAATATTTTGACTGTGGTGTGGATTGCGCCAAATGTGCTGCGTACTTTCTGCCTGCACTTTGTGACAAGCAACATGCATTACTACGGTGATGTTGAATTAGGCAATGTGATTCAACAAACGCAAGTGTTAACACCGTGGTGGATGATGCCGTTCCAACTCTTTTGCTTTAACTTTGGTTCGACGCATGCTATTCATCATTTTGTGGTGAAAGAACCATTCTACATTCGACAAATGACTGCGCCTGTTGCCCATAAAGTTATGCGTGATATGGGTGTTCGATTTAACGATGTCGGAACATTTAAAAGAGCGAATCGTTGGAATGTAAGTAATTTATCTGAATCGAATACTTAAAAAATAGATTCTTAACTCGCTTGAATGGACTGAATTCTGTACACAGGACTCAGTCCACAATCTACAGTCTCTTAAAATTCATTGGCTTTATTGAAACTTAGTAAAAAGAAGAATCACACCTAAAATACATAAAATTGAACCAATCACCTTATTAATTTGCACTTGTTTGGCTAACATTTTTTGCCTTAACAGCATGGATGAAAACAGCACAGCCACCAGTGAAAACCACACGAAATGGGCAAAAGACATAAAAAAGCCATAAGCCAAAAGAATCGTTTTAGGCGTAGTTAAACTTACAATTTGAGTATAGGTGCTAATCACAAATAGCGTGGTTTTCGGGTTGAGGGCATTGGTAAAAAAGCCGTATTTTATGGCTTGAAAAGTACCTATAGAAGTTAAGGTAGCTGTGTCTAAAACTGGTTTTTGAGTAAAAGTTTTATAGCCGATATAGATCAAATAAATCGCGCCAATATACTTAACAATATTCAAAATTTGCGGCGTATAAGTCATCACAAACGCAACAGCAATTAATGTATAGGTCACATGCACCAACACGCCAAGCGATATTCCCAGTGAAGTCAAAACGCCTATTTTTCTGCCGTACAAATAACTATTTTTAGTCACAATCGCGAAGTCAGCACCGGGGCTAACCACCGCCAAAATCGTAATAAGAATAACCGCAATAAACTCTGCCATTATCTTGTGCCCTCACTGAAAATGAGGGAATCACTCTGTACTTTTTGGAATGTATATAAGAGGGCGAAAACACTACTTAAAATTGCTATTCTTTTTGCAAGAGATGTCGGGGTTTTAGGTTTGTGAAGATAGATATCGATATTCAATATGTTTTTCATCATCTAAAATAGGTTTTAATAAAGATGATTTTTATTTTGAACAGAAACCTAGAAATAAAAATCGATAAAAACGACTAACCACTCATGAGTTTTTGGAATGATAGAAAGAGTATCGCTGAATTCATTAAAATTTTTCTATTTTGTGGCGAAGTATGGCAGCGTGACTTTAGCTGCAAAGAAATTATTTGTGACGCAAAGTGCGGTCAGCAAACAGATTTATAATTTAGAAGAAGCTTTAAATACGACTTTGTTCGATCGAAAAAACAAAACACTTGTGATGACGGAGTACGGTGAAACTTTATTGAATTGTTGCCATCAGGTTTTTGGTCAACTCGATGAATGTTTAGTACAACTCAGCCAACCTAAAACCGAAAACAAACAACTGGTCTTGTCGTGTGAACCGACGCTTTCGATGAAATGGCTCATTCCACGGTTATCAAAATTTAAAAAGCTCGGTCATGATTTTGAGGTTGTGTTACTCACAGCAGGTGGAGTAGTCGACTTTGAAAAAGATAATATTGATATCGCAATTCGCAGAAATGATTTTGATTGGGGAGAGCATATTTATAGCGAGAAAATTGCCGATGAATACATCGCAATGATTCAAGCAACTACATCATCGGACACAAAAGACGTACTTATCTCGACCTCTAGACCAAATTTTTTCAAAAGCATAAGCCGCATTGCTGAGTTAAAACAGAGTTTAAAAGGGTACGCTAAAGTTGAACTTGAACATTTTTATCTATGTTTAGAAGGATGTTTGGCTGGACTCGGCGCAACGATCATTTCAATTTATATGATTGAAAAAGAGCTAGAGTGGAACGTACTGCAAAAAAAATCACCAGTCGTACAAGACGGTTCAGCCTATTTTTTACTTTCTCATAGAGCTTTTGAAGAAGACCCACGAAAGATTATCTTTCTAGAATGGCTAAAAACAGAGATGAGCGAGAGTCAGCATAAATTACTTTAAGTCTAGGCATTTTATCTAAAGTTATATTGTTTAAATTATTGAAAGTAATAATAAATATTTGAGTTTGTAAAGGTGGTTTGCGAGCGCCGTATATTGAATTTTTGCTGTCTAAAATTCCTCAAGATGAAAAATATTTAACTTCATACTTCTTTATTAAACCCTAAACGTGAATTTCACTCAGTTTTGAATGAGACTAAATCATTTTTATTCATGTTGTGATTGCGGTATAAATCTATTCACGCTCTGAAGCGTTCTAGTAATTCAGTTTTGATAAGACCATAAGGCACAAATCTGACAAGGCTGGAAAGTTTAAAAAGAGCTCGAAATATTTTTAGGTTTATCTCAGAAATTAGGGTACTGATCAAAATGAGTAAAGAATTTACATTTACGATTAAGAGTATTTGTTTCGATGAAAACTATCGTCCAGCAGACAATACGCGTATTACAACCAACTTTGCTAACTTGGCGAGAGGGATGAGCCGTCAAGAGAATCTGCGCAACACATTACAGATGATCGACAATCGTTTTAATACTTTAGCTCATTGGGACAACCCTAAAGGCGATCGCTATGCGGTTGAACTTGAAATCATTTCAGTTGAAATGAATGTTGATGCTGCAAGCCATAACAGTGCGCTTCCTTTAATCGAAATATTGAAAACCAATATTGTTGATAAAAAGACCAATGAACGCATTGAAGGCATTGTGGGCAATAACTTCTCGTCTTATGTACGTGACTATGACTTTAGTGTGCTTTTGTTAGACCACAATAAAAATCAGTCTACTTTTAGCACACCAGAGAAATTTGGCGAATTGCACGGTAACTTGTTTAAGAGCTTTATTAACTCTGAGACTTACAGAGCAAACTTTAAAAAAGCGCCAGTGATTTGCTTAAGTGTTTCAACAACTAAAGTGTACCACCGCACTGAAAATGAACATCCAGTTTTGGGTGTGGAATACAAGCAAGAAGACTATTCATTAACTGATGAATATTTCCAAAAAATGGGCTTAAAAGTTCGCTATTTCATGCCGAAAAACAGTGCTGCACCTTTGGCATTCTATTTTACTGGTGATTTGTTGAGTGATTACACCAACCTTGAGTTGATCAGCACCATCAGCACCATGGAATCGTTCCAAAAGATCTACCGCCCTGAAATTTACAATGCAAATTCAGTTGCTGGAAAATCTTATCAGCCAAGTTTGAAGAACGAAGATTACTCACTTACTCGAATTGTGTATGACCGAGAAGAACGTAGCCGTTTGGCTATTGAGCAGGGGAAGTTTGTTGAAGAGCAATTTATCAAACCATACCAAGCGATTCTTGAGCAGTGGTCTGCTAATTACGCTCCTAATTAATCAACATACGGGTCATTGATCATGAAAAAATTACTACCGACTTCAACTGCTGGCAGCTTACCAAAACCGTCTTGGCTTGCAGAACCTGAAAAGCTTTGGTCGCCTTGGAAACTCGAAAACGAAGGCCTGATTGAAGGTAAAAAAGACGCGTTACGTTTGGCGTTGCACGAACAACAACTTGCTGGCATCGACATTGTGAGCGATGGCGAACAAACCCGCCAACACTTTGTGACCACGTTTATTGAACACTTAAATGGCGTAGATTTTGAGAAGCGCGAAACCGTTCGTATTCGTGACCGTTACGATGCAAGCGTACCGTCTGTTGTGGGTGCTGTGTCTCGTCAAAAGCCTGTGTTTGTTGAAGATGCTAAGTTCTTACGTCAGCAAACTAATCAACCAATTAAGTGGGCATTACCTGGCCCAATGACCATGATTGATACGCTTTACGATGGTCATTACAAGAGCCGTGAAAAACTGGCTTGGGAATTTGCTAAAATTTTGAACCAAGAAGCGCG
This sequence comes from Acinetobacter sp. V102_4, assembly GCF_031799005.1. NCBI lineage: Bacteria > Pseudomonadati > Pseudomonadota > Gammaproteobacteria > Moraxellales > Moraxellaceae > Acinetobacter > Acinetobacter sp. V102_4. The sequence goes on from NZ_JAVQNR010000040.1 coordinate 46,023, forward strand.
TGAGTTAGAAGCTGCTGGTGTAGACATCATTCAGTTTGACGAACCTGCATTTAACGTATTCTTTGACGAAGTAAATGACTGGGGCGTTGCAACTTTAGAGCGTGCAATTGAAGGTCTTAAGTGTGAAACTGCGGTCCACATTTGCTACGGTTACGGCATTAAAGCCAATACTGACTGGAAAAAGACTCTAGGTTCGGAATGGCGCCAATACGAAGAAGCTTTCCCGAAACTGCAAAAATCTAACATCGATATTATTTCGTTAGAGTGTCACAACTCACATGTGCCTATCGATTTACTCGAACTCATTCGCGGTAAAAAAGTAATGGTTGGCGCAATTGATGTCGCATCTAACCAAATTGAAACACCAGAAGAAGTGGCTAACACACTTCGTAAAGCGCTTCAGTTTGTAGATGCCGACAAGCTTTACCCTTGCACAAACTGCGGTATGGCGCCTCTTTCTCGTGAAGTGGCACGTGGCAAGTTAAATGCTTTAAGTGCAGGTGCAGAAATCGTTCGTAGAGAACTTACTGGTTTTGAACTCTCTGCTTAATCTTTACCAATAAGTGGTATAAAGGGTTACTTTTTTGATGGCAGTTGATAATCAAACAAGTAACCCTCATTTTACTTACTACATGTCGTTCTACTCAGAATGCATGTCGATAAAGTACCTTCCTGATGGAGTTGGGCGGTATAGCAAACACTCAGGACAAGGTACGATTCAATTTAGGAATAATGTCATGGTTCAAGCAACAGACTTTAGAAATGCAATGTCTTTACTCACAAGTGCAGTTAGTGTTGTGACTACGGCAGGCATGTCTGGCCGTTTTGGATTTACTGCCTCTGCTGTTTGTAGTGTGACCGACACACCACCGACATTATTGGTCTGTATGAACCAATCTGCGAGTTCACATGCACATTTCCTAGATAACAAAATCTTAACTGTGAATGTTTTAGGCGCACACCACGAACATATTTCAAAAGCATTTTCATCTAAACTCACGCCAGAAGAACGCTTTAAACATGGCGCATGGATTGAGTTAGAAACAGGTTCACCTGTGTTAGATGATGCTTTGGTGAGTTTCGATTGCGAGATTGAGCAAGTTCAACAAGTCGGCACACACACTATTCTTATTTGTCCGATTGTGGCGATTAAACAAAGCGAGCATGACCAAAGTTTGGTTTATTTTAATCGTGCTTATCACCAAGTGGGGCAGACCGAGATTGTCTAATCCCACTTTCCGTTTTGTTGTCTCATATTAAAAGTTAAAAGATAGAAACGAATAAGCATGGATCGCTTCTCTCTAAATTTAAAAATACAATTAAATATAATATCTAAAATAATAATTAAGTTAATCTAATGATAAATAATAATAAATTTAAATACTTGTCATAAAAGCTACATTGACACCTCTAAACTCTCAGATTATGCTTTGCGTGCTGGCCTACATTGCCAGCCGGCTTTGACAGGCTGATTTTTCGAGTACATTGAAAAAACTTGTTTTTTTGATGTATACCCACTCGTCTCCCTTTTTGTAGCGGTAGGACGGAAGGGGGACGCCTTGTGCGTGCTGGGTTCTCGAAAACCAGTCTGTCAACCCTCTTTCGTTCTGCCACCATAATTCCAAATGAATGCTTTGGCAGAACTCCCAAAATCAGGAGTTGGCTATGCACATCCATCATTTCTTGGCACTCAATGCCAAAAGCTATAACGACACCACTTAATTCATCTTTAAAAAGTTTGAAGGCTTAACCGCTTTTCAGACTTTAAGTCATTACGACTAAAAACTTATATCAACAATAAAACTTGAGATGTGCCAAGCACCGTCTTACGGCTTTGCTGTGCCTTTTTTTCTCCCAGAAAGGGCACAGGCTTTTTATCTCATTTAGAAACAACAAGAATTTAAAACGGTAAAACTATGCCAACTTTAGAAATATCTTCCAAAAAATTACAGATTGTTCAAACTGCCATCCAACTTTTTACGACGCATGGATTTCACAATACGGGCGTAGACCTGATTGCCAAAGAAACTAAAATTCCAAAAGCCACGCTTTATAACTACTTTCACTCCAAAGAAAGCCTCATAGAAACATGCATAAGCTTTCAAAAAAGCCGACTGAAAGAAGAAGTGCTGGCAATTGTCTATTCACACCGTTACGCAAGCCAAACCGATAAACTCAAAGAAATTGTACGATTACATGTCGATGTGAATAGCCTTTACCACCTTTTGTTTAAAGCCATTTTTGAAATAAAACAGCTTTATCCAAGAGCTTACCGCATGGCTGTTGAATATCGAAAATGGCTACTTCGAGAGCTTTTTGATTTGGTCTTTAGTCTGGAAAGCACTGCATTTTATCCCGATGCCAACATGGTTTTAAACCTAATTGATGGCTTGATGCTACAGGTTTTAAGCTCTAACAGTTTGGATGAAAGGGATGTGGTGTTGGAGAGGTTTTGGGGGAGGGAAACTGAGGCTAAAAGTTTGAAATTGAATTTTTATGATGGGGTGCCTGATTAGCTAAAGTGAAGAGAGTAGCGCTTAATTAATCAGTTTAGTCTTGGGTAAAATGGCAGTATGCTATTGAAAGAGAAAATTAATTAGCCCGAAATATTGGGAAAAGTCTGGAATCGAAAAATGATAAGGAAAAACACCAAGATCGGTGATGTATTTATAGTTAAGTTAGATAATGATGAGAAAAAATATTTTCAATTAATTGCTTTTGATTTAACTCAACTCAATAGTGATGTGATCAGAAGCTTTAAAAAATTATACCCATTGGAAGCTGATATTGATTTATTGGAAATCGTAAACGGTGAAGTAGAGTTTTATGCTCACTGTGTGACTAAGTTTGGATTGAAAATGAATTTATGGGAAAAAGTTGGAAATATTAGAGAGGTTGGTGATATTTCTAATATTCTTTTTCGGGATACGAATGACTATGGAGCAAAAGTGGGGGCAGAGAAGATTAAAGTATCTAACAATTGGTATGTATGGCATATAAATGATGAAGACTTTACTCGTGTAGGGAGGTTAGAGGGAGAAAATCGTAAGGCAGAAATTGGTGTAGTTGTGAATCCTTACGATATTGTTGAGCGTATAAAAACAGGAAAATACGATTTTGTATATCCTGATTTTGAGTAGTAATTAAATACGATTAAGATAACTAGACCTCAATTTATGATGTAAATAAAGAAAGTAAATTATGAAAATTAAGTCTTAATTAGGGCGAATAATGAGGTGTCATTGAATTTAGTGGATTCAATTTTTAGTAATATTATTAATAATTTGGAATCGAAAAATGGCAAGAAAAAATACTAAGATCGGTGATGTCTTTGTTGTTAAATTAGGTAATGATAAGAAAAAATACTTTCAATTGATTGCTTTTGATTTAACTCAGTTGAATAGTGATGTAATTAGAGTTTTCAAAGAAGAATACCCTTTAGAAGGTGATATTGATTTAATAGAAATAGTAAATAGCGAGATAGATTTTTATGCTCATTGTGTGACTAAACTTGGATTAAAAATGAGCTTATGGGAAAAAGTTGGAAATATTCGAGAACTTGGAAATATTAATATCTTATTCCGTAGTAGTGGGGATCATCCAAAAATAGATATATCTAATAATTGGTGGGTGTGGAAAGGTAATGAACCACAACAATACGTAGGGAAATTAGATGGTAAGAATCTATATGCGGAAATAGGGAGCGTTATTCCTCCTGATAGTATTATTCATAGAATAAAAACAGGGAAATATGATTTTGTATATCCTGATTTTGAGTAAAAGTTAATGTTATACCGCTCCCTATAATGCTTACGACCAGATGATCTACTGGTCGTGCTAGGCTAAAAGCTCCTCTGCAACCTTTATAAAGAACTTTCATACTCCACATACCCATCTTCAATGGCAGGAATAATCTCTACAAACTCAAAGTAGGGCACTGTACAAAACTCAGAGTCTCGAATCGCATCAATCACAAAATAATAATCTTGCAGAGATGTCGCCTCAAACACAGCAATATCACTGGCTTTAGTACTAAACGCTTCAACGTCATACCAACGAACTTTTACAGTTGGGTACTTCTTAAAAGTTGGCTCAAGCTTTTGTTTACTAAACTCAGCCCGCTTTTCACGAGCTAAAGCCAACCAAGCGGGTAAAGCTCTTAAATGAATAAAAAAAGTATAGGTTCTAGACATAACCACTCCATGACTGGGCTGAGTTGTCGTTCAACTGAAAAGACAGCATTTGCTTGTCATATCAACATGACTCAGTCAGTATATGAGTGATTACTCACATTAAATACTCGCATTTCGACCTATGTCAGAAACACTTCCAGACCCACGCAAACGCCCGCGTCAAGCACGCTCAGTGGCTACATTTGAAGCAATTCTAGAGGCGGCTGCTCGCATTTTGGAGTCTCTAGGCTTTGCTGGATTTAACACAAATGCCGTGGCCGAACTTGCTGGCGTAAGCATTGGTAGCCTATATCAATACTTTCCATCTAAAGATGCCTTAATAGTCGAGTTAATTCGACGTGAGCGGGCTGAGCTTTCAAATCGTATTATTGAAGCCATACAGCAAAGTGATGCCACAGACCTAAAAGAAAAACTAAAACTCATCATACACGCTGCTGTGCAACATCAATTGAGCCGTCCACAGTTGGCACGAACCTTAGAGTTTGCTTCTGAACTCATTGGAAAAGACATAGAGGAAAGTGAGCATCAGCATGAGCTTGAAACCATAATTTCTGACCTGTTTATACGTTCTGGCATTTCACATGCACAGACGGCCGCACAAGATGTGATTGCTTTAAGTAAAGGAATGATTAACGCGGCAGGTATAGCAGGGGAAAGTGATTTAAATCACTTACAACAGCGAGTTGAAAAGGCTGTATTTGGTTATTTGGATCTCACATAAAGACCATATATTTTTATAAAGATGTAAATGTAAAAAGGGCTACTATTGGCAACCTTTTTTAAGTACATGTGTTGTGCTCTAATATAAATAGAAAATATTTTTGCATTTAATATGCTTTTAATCATGTGTTTTAATTTTATTTTAAATAAATCATTATTGATGAATTTAAATAAATAATATATTTTTACTAATATGATTTTTTAGAGTTTATAGCCTACCACTTCCCCAAGAGGTAGGTTTTTTTTATGGGAATTATTTATTCTAATAATTGAATTTTATAGTTTTTGTAGGTGTTTAATTGGTTTTAAATATATGTGTTTAAAACTCACTTTTATAATTTAAATTATAAGTAAATTAGATGTTTAGTTGCAGTTGTTAAAAATTAATCATTTTTTACTTTATTTTTTCGCAAAGAAAATTATTCTGAAAATTATTTATTTAAAGTATGGAATTTAATATTTTTGATAATTTTTAACTGAGTTTTGGATTGTTTTACAATATTTCAAGAGATTAGATCTTCTAATGAGTAAATTGCCTTTTTCCCACAATGATTTCCAACTTATAATCAGATCAGGTACGAAGTTTTTTTTATATTTTTGTATTGCTTCTAGTGTATCAATATCAATTACAAAGGCAGAGACCGCGTCTGTTAACTCGGGAAAAAGCTTAACAAAAAAAGTTTCTCAACTATTTAAACCCACGCCAGATGAAAGCTACCGATCTGTCGATTTCCAAAAATTAAGCAATTTAGGGTTTGATCAGAGCCAATTTCAACGACTAGGAAATGATGGGAACTATTTACCGACTTCTACTGCGATGTGGAACAATCAAGTCAGCCTAATTGATGCGATTCAATATGCAGTTCAACGAAACCCTAATATTTCTCAAGCTATTTCAACTTTAGCTGGCCAAAACGCGGGTATTGATTATGCTAAGGCTGGTTATTATCCTCAGCTTTCAGGTGGTATTACCACAGGTGATTTGGGTAGTGGTGAGCGGGGGAGACAGTTACTCACGTTATCTGCGACTCAAATGCTTTTTGATTTTGGCAAAGTAAAATCAGGTGTATCGGTTCAGCGTGCCAAAGTACAAGTCGAGCAGGCCAATGTGCTGGTCAGCATTGATGATATTGCACTTGATGTTGCGCAGTCGATTGTCAATATTCAGCGCTATCTTCAATTAAATAAAATTGCCGAGCAGCAAATTGCAGGCATCCAGCGAATTCAGGAAATTGCAAATTTACGTGCAAATGCCGGTATTAGTAGCCAAGCTGACCCAGTTCAGGCACAAACATATTTAGAGTCTGCACAGTCGACACTCATTGCACAGCAATCTTTATTACGTCAGTACCAGCAACATCTAAGAACTCTGGTAGGAGTAGATGTTTTTAATAAGGTATGGGTCATTCCCGATGATTTGGTAAAGCAATCTGGTCTCTATAATGAGCCTGAGTTTAATACCATTCCAAAAATGATTGCAGCGCAAGCGGGTGTTGAAGTTGCTAAAGCACAAAAGGAACAGACCCGTTTAACACGTTATCCGACTTTGGCCGTCAAAGGTTCTGTGAGTCAGGCCATTAATGGCAGAAACCCAAACAATGATAAGGATGATGGTCTGTACAGTTCTGTCATGCTTGAAGCAAGCAGTCAGTTTTATCAAGGTGGGGCGGTTTCTTCTCAGGTCAAAATGGCAAGCTATGCAGAAGAAGCTGCTAAATCTCAGGTCAATTCAGTTTATATGGATGTTCTCGATCAGATCAGAACCAGCCGTGAGCAAATTGAAAATAAACAACGTCAAATGCAGGTGCTGACCAATCGTCAGGCAACGACTGTCCGTACACGTGAACTTTATCAAGAGCAGTACAAACTTGGTACACGCTCATTGGTTGATTTATTGAATGCAGAGCAGGCCATTCATAGTGCCAATTCCGAACTCGAATCTGCACGTTATGACATCTACAACAGTATTGTGCAATACATCTCGGCAACAGGACGTTCCCGCCAAGCCTATGGCTTAAATAATATTTCAATTCAGGGGTTCGAAGTACAACCATGATGACAAAAATAAATTACCAGCCCTGGTTACAGGCGGTCTTAACGATTGCTAAACATTATCGAATTGAGCCTTCAGAAGAAAGAATCCGTTTACAACTTGACTGGAACCAGAATCAAAACCTTGATGATGTTTTACAGTTAATGACACGTCAGGTTGGGCTAAATCTGCGTAAGGTGCCTTTTTCATTAGATTTACTTAATCCGTGGCGCCTACCTGTTCTGGTCGAGTTTCATGACGGGCAGGTCGGTGTTGTTGATAAAGCCGATACCCAAGGAAATGTCAGTATCCAGTTTAGTGGGGATCAGGGACTTTCTCAAAATTTAAGCCTAGATGTCTTAAAAAATACAATTAAGAATGTCTATATCCTGCGTCCTGAAAGCTCCATTCCCGACGCGCGTATTGATGAATATATCAAACCCTATGAAGCAAGCTGGTTCTGGTCAATTGTTCTAAGAGACTGGAAGCGTTACGTTGATATTATGTTTGCCTCACTCATTGCCAATGTACTGGCACTGGCAACCATTGTTTTCTCAATGCAAGTCTATGACCGCGTTGTGCCATCACAGTCCATCCCGACTTTATGGGTGCTGGCAGGTGGTGTACTCATTGCTGCTATTTTTGAGTTTATCTTACGTGTGTCCCGAGTTTATCTATCTGACATTATTGGTAAACGAGCAGATTTACTTGTTTCTGACCGCGTATTTGGTCATGCCTTAAGAATCAAAAATAAAGATCGTTCAAAGTCTACAGGTAGTTTTATTTCTCAGATTCGTGAGCTTGAAGGTGTTCGTGAACTGGTGACCTCTACCACCATTACTGCGATGGCAGATTTTCCATTCTTTTTCCTGTTCTTGACCATCTTTGCCATTATTGGCGGAAAGCTGTTTTGGGTGATGTTGCTGGTTGTACCACTTATGATTTTGCCGGGTATTCTGGTGCAGAAAAAGCTAGCGCAACTCGCACAGGAAGGCATGAGAGAATCATCAATTCGTAATGCCATTCTGGTTGAAGCGGTGCAGGGTATTGAAGATATCAAGCTATTACGTGCCGAATCGCGTTTCCAAAATCAGTGGAACCACATGAATGAAGTTTCAGCCGATATTGCTATGAAACAGCGTAAAATTGTCGGTACCTTAATGGCATGGACCCAAAAGATTCAAGGCTTGACCTACGCATTTGTGGTTTTGGTGGGATGTTTTGCGGTAATGGAGGGTGAAATGACTACGGGTGCGTTAGTTGCCTGTTCAATTTTATCTTCACGAATGTTGGCACCGATTAGTCATATTACTGGTGTATTGGGGCGTTTACAGCAGGCGAAGGTTGCAAAACAGAGTCTGGATGAACTCATGCAACGTCCGATCGATCAGCCAGAGCGTTCACATCTGGTGCATAAAGCTGCTTTAAATGGCGACTATGAATTAAAAAATGTCTTGTTCCAATATAGTGAAGACGAACCACGTCCGAGCCTTGCAATTCGCCACTTAAAAATTCGTGCGGGCGAAAGAGTTGCAATTTTAGGGCGTAATGGTGCAGGTAAATCGACCCTGCTTCAGCTTCTATCTGGCATGCAATTCCCTATTCAAGGTTCAGTGCATTTAGATGGTCTGGATTTGTCTTTAATTGACCCATCTGATGTACGTCGTGATATGGGTTTACTCAACCAGAACGCACATCTTTTCTACGGTACGATTCGTGAAAACCTCACTTTGGGTGCTCCGCTTGCGACAGATGAAGATATTGTTCGGGCTTTAGTGGTGACAGGTGCATTACCTTTTGTTCAAGAGAAAAAAGAAGGGCTCGATCACCTGATTTTAGAGGGTGGCGTTGGTTTCTCGGGTGGTCAGAAACAAGCCTTGTTATTGGCTCGGTTGTTGATTCGTCAACCTAATATTTTATTACTCGATGAACCGACAGCAGCCATTGATGATGTGGCAGAGAAACAACTGATTGATCATTTAAAAGGATGGCTGGCTCATCGGACCTTGGTGGTTGCGACTCACCGCCGCGCTGTTTTAGAACTGGTGGACCGTATTATTGTCGTTAACGAAGGCAAAATCGTGATGGATGGTCCAAGAGATCAGGTCCTTAATCAATCAACAGCCCAACAAAAACAAGTGCAAGGAGGTAATTCATGAGCGAGCCACAACAAGAACAAGAACTCACCCGTTCAATGAATGTCTCTTATAGTGAGCCACCATTACCACGTGCCAGTTTAGTGATCTGGATTGTGGGGATTGGTTTAGTTATTTTCTTTATCTGGGCATGGGTATTTAAACTTGAAGAAGTTTCTACAGGCACAGGTAAAGTGGTTCCATCGTCTAAAGAGCAAGTCATCCAGTCGTTAGAAGGCGGTATTTTAACCAAGCTGAATGTACAAGAAGGCGATATTGTTCAAAAAGGCGAAATTCTTGCGCAATTAGATCCCACCCGTTTGGCATCGAATGTTGGTGAGTCAATATCTTTACTGATCTCTGCTCAGGCAACGTCAGCACGCTTACGTGCAGAGGTGAACGGCACACCTTTGGTTTTTCCAGAAATGGTGCTGAAAGAACCAAAACTTGTACATGAAGAAACAGCACTATATGCGTCCCGCAGAGCTAATCTAGAACAAACACTTGCAGGTTTTAGACAGGCTTTGCAATTGGTACAACAAGAACTGGCAATGACTGAACCGTTAGTTGCTAAAGGTGCGGCCAGTGAGGTTGAAGTTTTACGTTTACGTCGTGAAGCAAATGATCTTAGAAACAAAATGAATGATGTACAGAACCAGTATTATGTGCAGGCTCGTGAAGAGTTATCGAAAGCGAATACTGATATTGAAACGCAGCAACAAGTCGTACTTGGTCGTAGTGACAGCTTGGATCGTGCAGTGTTTAAAGCACCAGTACGTGGTGTTGTAAAAGAAATTGCGGTCACTACCCATGGTGGTGTTATTCCACAAAACGGTAAGTTGATGACCATTGTACCGATTGATGAACAGCTGCTCATTGAAGCGCGTATTTTACCGCGTGACATTGCGTTTATTCGTCCGGGACAAGAAGCACTGGTTAAGATTACTGCCTATGACTACTCAATTTATGGTGGCTTAAAAGGAAAGGTTACGGTTATTTCTCCAGATACGATTCGTGATGAAGTTAAACAAGACCAATTCTATTATCGTGTTTATATCAGAACCGATTCAGACAAGCTTTATAATAAACAAGGTAAGGCATACGGTATTACACCGGGTATGGTGGCAACTGTAGATATTCGTACTGGTCAAAAAACGGTACTGGATTACTTGCTTAAACCATTTAATAAAGCCAAAGAAGCTTTAAGAGAAAGGTGAAATAAATGTATATCTATATAGTTTTTAAATGTTTAAAAGCTATATAGATATTAAGAAAGATAAGATTTTGTTTTAAATGTGTGGTTTTTATTATTTGTGTTTTAAAACATAAAAATATTAAAAGCATATTCTTATTTTAATCTAGCCCTAATTCTTTGAAAAATAATAATTAATAATGTGGGTTTTATTTTGGTTAATAAATAAACTGATTGTTACTACATTTTTTGTGATGTAATTCATGTTTACAATTACTTTGTGCGTTGAGGTTGGCCTTTGTTTTATCTAATTTATTCCTTAATTTGGGCTCTTCTTATTTATTAAAATTTAAGAGCTCTAAATTGGATTGGTTTAATTAAATAATCCTACGAAGGGGAAGAAATATGTCTGAGATAAGGGTAATTTCTAAGGAGAGTCATGAAACCTTAGAAATTACAGCAAAGGATACAGTCTCTCTTTCCGAAGCATCAGTTATTTTAATAAAAGTAAATAAAGATGATGTTTCTGAAATTAGACAAGACGGTAGAAATGCAATTATTACTTTAAAAAATGGTGAACAAATAGTAATAATTGATTTCTTTAACGGTAGTAATTATTCAACCGATAATAGTTTAGTTTTTGAAGACAATAATCATAAATTACTGTGGGTACAGTTTACTGACAGTAATGGGGCATTATTAGATCATATCACTTATAGTTATATCGATAGTATCGAACCATTGCTTTATCATGATGGAGCTGCATCTCCATGGGCATGGTTATCTGTACCGCTAACCGCAGCAGGAATTTTGTGGTGGGCTCATGACAGCGATAAAAATAATAACTTAGACAGCGACTCGGATTCGGACAGCGATTCTGATTCGGACAGCGACTCTGATTCAGACAGCGACTCGGATTCGGACAGCGATTCGGACTCTGACAGTGACTCTGATTCAGACAGCGACTCGGATTCGGACAGTGACTCGGATTCGGACAGCGACTCGGATTCGGACAGTGACTCTGATTCGGACAGCGACTCGGACTCAGACAGCGATTCTGACTCTGACAGTGACTCGGATTCGGACAGCGATTCGGACTCAGACAGCGATTCGGACTCTGACAGCGACTCTGATTCGGACAGTGACTCGGATAGTGACAGCGACTCTGATTCGGACAGCGATTCTGACTCTGACAGTGACTCGGATTCGGATAGCGACAGCGATTCGGACTCAGACAGCGACTCGGACTCAGACAGCGATTCGGATAGTGACAGCGACTCTGATTCGGACAGCGACTCTGACTCTGATAGCGACTCTGACTCTGAC
>NZ_JAVQNR010000041.1:0-51020 GCF_031799005.1 Acinetobacter sp. V102_4
GGAATCCTGAATGCAGACGAGTTAGGTACAGATGGCAGCTTCAATGCACAAGTGGCGTTGGGACCAGATGCAATCGATGGCACAGTGGTGAATGTTAACGGTACCAACTACACCGTGACTGCAGCTGACCTTACAAATGGCTTTATCACAGCAACTCTTGCGGCAACAGCGGCAGATCCTGTGACTGGTCAGATTGTGATTCACGCTGAGGCTGTAGATGCACAAGGTAACGTAGATGTTGCAGATGCAGACGTGACCTTAACCATCGACACAACTCCACAAGATCTGATTACAGCAATTACGGTTCCTGAAGACTTAAATGGCGACGGTATCTTAAACGCTGCGGAACTTGGTACGGACGGTACTTTCAATGCACAAGTGGCATTGGGACCAGATGCAATCGATGGCACAGTGGTCAATGTTAACGGTACTAACTACACCGTAACTGCAGCTGACCTTACAAATGGCTTTATCATAGCAACTCTTGCGGCAACAGCAGCAGATCCTGTGACTGGTCAGATTGTGATTCATGCTGAGGCTGTAGATGCACAAGGTAACGTAGATGTTGCAGATGCAGACGTGACAGTAACACTTGATGTTACTCCACCAGATATCACTACAACAGTGTTAGCAATTGACCCAGTTACTGCTGATAACATCCTGGATGCTACCGAAGCTGGTGGAACTGTGACCTTAACGGGCACGTTGACCAACATCCCTACAGATGCGGCCACAACAGGTGTTGTGGTGACTGTAAACGGAGTGAACTACGTTGCAACAGTAGATGCAGCAGCGGGTACTTGGACCGTTGATGTAGCTGGTAGTGGCCTTGCAGCGGATACAGATTTAACTGTTGATGCTACAGCTACTTTCACAGACCTTGCTGGAAACAGCAGTACTCTGCAAGATACGCAAACTTATACTCTTGCAGGTTCTATCGTTGCCTTTGACAACTTTGATACAGCCGTACTTGCTCCTCAACCATTGCTTGTACAAGATGATGCCTCTTTAGGTAGCGAAACTTACCTAGCCTTGGTTTCACTTGCTGGACTTGATTTACAACTTGGTTCTGAAGCAATTGATTTTACAGTGGGTGCTGGACAAGAAGGTAACGCGACATTTACTTACAGTGCTTTAATTGGAGTGGATGCATTATCTGACTACTCTTTAGTTGTTCAAAAATTTGATACAACAACAGGTCAATGGACTGCAATTTATGGTGGTGGCCAAGCGGATATTCTTGATCTTACTTTACTAGGTTCAACACCTGGTGTAGTGATTGATGGTTTAGAAGAAGGTCAATACCGTGCATTCATGACTTATAACGGTCTTCTAGGCATCGGTTTACTTGGTACCTTAACAGGCACAATGGATGTTTATGACACGACACAAGTAGGCGGCTACTACACTGAAGTTGCTGATGGTAACGTCATAACAGAAATAAATGATGCTGGTGAAGTAGACGTTGTGACTCCAACAACAGTTGTAAGTGCCGTTAACGGTCAACCTGTTGTAGCAGATGGCACGATCATTAATGGTGCTTACGGTACATTGGAAATCAACCTTGATGGTTCATACACTTATACTCCTACTGCAAGTGCGGCAGGTGTAGGTCAAACAGATCAATTTGTATATACATTGACTGATCCTGTGACTGGCGATACGGCTCAAGCAAATCTCAATATTCAATTGAGCTCTGTGAAAGCGGTAGACAATGTAGTAACGGCAGAAATTAATCCAGAGCCATTACTTGTTGCAGATGATGTTGCTCTTGGTAGCTCAACTTACCTTGCAGCCGTATCGTTGGCTGGTCTGGACTTACAATTGCTTGGTAACGATGCAATTGAATTTACTGTTGATCCAAACCGTGAAGGTACAGCAACGTTCACATTCGATGCGATAATCACTGCCGATTTACTCAGTGATTATGCGATTGTTGTTCAGAAGTTTGATGAAGCAACAGGACAATGGGTATCGATTGGTGGAACTAATCCAGAAGCTTCTCTCATAGATCTATCACTCATCGGTGGTACACCAACAGCCGTGCTTGAAGGATTGGATGCTGGTCAGTACCGTGCATTCATCGGATATGAAGGTTTGCTAGGCATAGGCTTAGGCGGAACATTAACTGGTACGATGGATGTCTATAATCCATACATCGTGGCTGGTTACTCTGTTGAACCGATCTCTGGTAATGTCATCAAAGATGCAAGCCTCACTGGTGAAGTTGATGCGGCAAGCAGCAGTGCTGTGATCTCTCAAGTTAACGGTGTTGCTGTTGATCCAGCTACTGGTGCAACAATTGTTGGTACTTACGGTACCTTGGTGATCGATCAAGATGGTAACTACACATATACACCAACTGTAAATGGGGCAAACCTTGGTCAGGTAGATCAATTTACCTACACCTTGCTTGATCCTGTAACAGGTAACACTTCTGAGGCAACACTTTATGTCCGCCTTGACAGTGACAGTGTAGATATGACTTGGAACGATGCAGATCCATCTCAACCAGCTGTAATTACTAGTCCGCTTCCAGTAGATGCAATGGATAACGTTGCTTCGGCTGAAATAGACATGGTGTATCCAGTAACAACTGAGGTACTTGATAATGCGATCAGCTATAACTGGTTACTCGGTGTAGGTGGAATTGTTATCGGTTCTAGAGAAGGTACAGCGACATTTACAGTTGACCCAGGTAACCTTACTGATGCCATTATTGCAGTGAACTTCGGTTCGGTTGCAACGGTGATTGATGGTTTACATGTGGTATTAACTCGAGTAAATCCAGACGGCTCTCGTACTGTGGTTGCTGATAGTTCTGATACTGGTGTGATTGATTTGTTAGGTATCTTTGGTTCGGAAGTTCAATTCAAGATTGATAACTTAAGTGCCGGTACTTATGAATTGTTCATGGAAAGCAACACACTTCTAACAGCTCTAGGTAGTGTTACTGCGGATATCACACTAAATCATGGTGATATTACTCAGCCTCCTGTACTGGTTGTTGATCCTGTGATTGGTAACGTACTTGCTGATGATAACTCTGCTGTTTACGGTACAAACTATGTACCAGACTACATTACGACAACTTCAGTAGTAACTACAGTTACAGCTGAAAATGGTAATACGTCTGCGGTTGTAGCAGGTACCCCAGCAACGATTGTTGGTGCATACGGAACTCTGACTATTGGTGCAGATGGTACTTATAGTTATCAGGCAACTGCAAATATGGCGAATGTAGGTAAAGTTGATAGCTTCACTTACACCGTCACAGACCCAGTGACTGGTAGAACTGATACAGCTACATTACATGTTCAAGTTGGTTCACCAGATGTTGATGTAACTTGGAACACAGCGGATCCTTCGGCAGACGCTACACTTCCAACACCTGCTGTAACAGCTGATACAGATGATGCAACGATCAGTATGGCACCAGTGGTAGACCCACTTGTGGATGTGGTAAGTGGTAATGTGACCATCGGTAACTTGGTTGGTTTCCCAATTCCACTTCCTGTACTCAGCAGTACGGTAACGTCGGATCAATTTGTGATTGCTGCTAATACAGTAAGCGATGTACATGTACAGTTGAACTACACTGCATCATTAAGCTTGTCTGCTTTCCCAACAACTGGATATACAATTCAGCAGTTCGTTGGTGGAACATGGGTTGATACTGCATATTCAGGTTCTGCAACTGCCTTGGCAGGTGTACTCGGTGCTCCGGCATTCTCGGCAGATGTACCACATTTGACGGCGGGTACTTATCGAGTTGTATTCAGTTTATCAAGTGTGCTTTCACTAGGTGTGATAACTCTAGACTCTGTAGTGACAACTACAGCGACTCATCTAGACCAATACACACCAGATGGTCAAACAGACTGGATTACTGGCAACGTACTTACTAATGATGTCGTAGAAGGTACTCAGCTCTATGTAATGAACTCAACAACTGGCACATATGAGCTAGCTGCGGGTCAAGGAGTGAATACAGGTGAAGGCACATTGTATCTATACAATGATGGCTCTTACTTCTACAAACCATTAGACAGTGCTGCGAATGCGACAATCGATGTGGTTGATTACAAGTTAGTTTCGGTGATTGATGGTAGTGAATACACTTCTTCATTGACGATTAACTTGAGTCAAGAGTTGAATAGTCTTGCAGTAAGTACCGCGGCAAATGATACATTTGCTCTTGGTAACGGCTCGGATACCTTGATCTACAACACATTAACAGCTGCGAGTGTCACTAACGCAACTGGTGGTAACACAACAGGTGGTGGTGTAGATATATGGACTGACTTCCATGTAGGTAATACTGCAACTGATGATCAGGCTGATAAGATTGACTTGAGTAACTTGTTAATTGGTTCTCAATCTAACTTAACAATCGGTCAATATGTGTCGGTAAGCTACGATGCTGGTACTCAAACTGCGACAATCAGCGTAGACCGTGATGGTGGAGTACTCATCGAAGGTACTTACACTGAAACACCATTGCTTCAATTGACTAACCTCACAGGTCCAGTCACATTGAATGACTTGATCAACAATGGTCAAATCATTTTCTAATCTGACAATCGACTTATAGAAAAAAGAGCCTTCGGGCTCTTTTTTTATGTTTAAACAATACGTTAACTTTGCTTTTAGAAGGGGCATGATATGATGCTTGATTAGCGCTTTATAGAACAACAAACAATTAGGGACTGAATTCGAGTGACGGCATTTTTAAATTTCCAAAGACAACTTAACCTTTGGTTAGAACAAGTTGTTCAGCACGTTCCGAGTCTTAAACAGGATATTATTTTATTTTTATCTTATGGTCCCAAAGACCAAAGATGTAGCGTATGGCACAGTGAGAAAACCAATTTAGAGCAGGCTAAAAAACAATTATTAGATTTTATTGATGACCAATTTGCACAAGAACAACTGGCTGATTATATAAAAATCGATATCGCATATAATTTAATGCAACAGGTGTGGAAAGAAGTAGAACAACAGGTCCACCATCAATTTCACAACAACCATTACCGTAAAGGCATTGGCTTGGATGAACAATGTTCAGTGGCTTTTCTTGAACAAGAGATCTATGGAAAAGCAATTATTCGAGGCTTGAGCTACGACAAGCCGAACTTCTTTGATGAAACCAATCTGAATTATGCAATTAAGCAAAAATATAACGCTACAAAACCACAGATTAAACTACAAGAGTTGCAAGACATTTGGACTTTTGATACCTACGGAGCATTTTATGAAAATGGTCAATTCATTAATTTAGCGAGTCGCTATGATATAAATGGTATTAGGGCAATCTCAAATAATAAAAAACAGCATTTTAAGCTGTTAATTGAACAAAATTCGGCATTCCTGCATGACCAGATTCAAGAAAATGGCAAATTTATTTATGGTTATTTTTCTGCCTATGATCGAGACATTCGTAACTACAATACGGTACGCCACTGTACCTCGGCGTATGCTTTACTAGAAACATTTGAGGTGCAAAATAAGCCTGAATATTGGCCTAAAATTCATGCCGCGATTCACTATGCACTGACCAATTTTTATAAAGAAAAAGATTCATCAACCGCTTTTATGATTGATGGTAAAGAAGGGGAGTTGGAAATTAAACTGGGTGCCAATGCGGCAGCTATTTTAATGCTGACAAAATATCAAGAAATTACCCAAAAAACTGATTATCAAAAATATGCAGAGAAACTCGCAAATGGTATTTTGAAATTAGTAGATTCAAATGGATCAACGACTCATGTATTAAATTATCCAGATTATGATTTAAAAGAAAAATTCAGGATTATTTATTATGATGGAGAAGCTGCTTTAGCTTTATTACGTTTATACCAAATTAACCAAGATTCTAGATTATTAGAAACAGTTAAATTAATGTTTGAATATTTTATTGAAAACAGATATGAAAAATATCATGATCATTGGTTAAGTTATTGTACCAATGAACTCACTAAAATATGCCCAGAAGATAAATATTTTATTTTTGGTCTAAATAATTATTTAAAACATTTTATTTTTATTCGAAATCGAAAAACGACATATGCAACTTTGTTAGAGATGTTAATGGCTGCTTATAAAATGGTGAGCCGTTTAAAAGAGCAGGAACGCACAGCACTTTTTGAGCAATCTTATATGTCTGAGCTTCAAAAACTAATTGAGTTTAGAGCAGATTTTCAAACTACAGGATTTTTTTATCCGGAAATGGCCATGTATATGGCACGCCCCGATAAAATTTTACATGCGTTTTATATTCGACATGACCGTTTTCGAGTACGGATTGATGACCAAGAACATAACTTGTCGGGTTATATCGCCTATGTAAAAGATTACAAAGGTGATGAGCCATGAAATATCAACCCGTTGAGATTAAGTTATTAGCACATGTCGACACTACAAGTTTTGATGAAACTTTATGGCAATTCGAATTTGATGATGATGTTTCAACGCTATTACTTATCGACTATGCATTAGAGCAATTTCAGCAAAACAACATACAAGCTCAAGATGTCTATGCCGTGCCTGAACACCTATCTGAGCAAGCAGGTCAGCACAATCTAGGCCTAAAGTCTTCTGAAAATTACACCTTTACTGAGCTATTACAGTTTTTAATTTTTACCCAAGCAGCAGATGTAAAAAATGCTTTAAGCAATATGCTTTACGGTACAAGTGAAAAAGCGCATTTAATTTTGTCCGAAAGAGCTGATATCTATCACTTAAATTTTAAAAAAGAAGGTAAACGAAATCAGCTAAAACATTTGTTTTTATTAGTCAAAAATATTTATACCTATCCAGCTGAAATCAGAAAATTTTTCTTTATTAAAGAGCTTATTTTTAAAGGAAAGCCTTATCTTCCCCAGACGCCATTAATGGCTCAATCAGTCGTAACGGTCTTATACCTCTCTAATTCGTTTCGAGAAATTTATCTCACATTTTTTGAAAAAAACCAGACTGTTGGTTTCTTTTCATTTTTAGATGATATTCATCGGATTGAACATTTGGTTCCTTACTATCACTGCTTTCAAGAGCAGAACGTAAAAGCTAAAGTTTGCTCTACTCAAAGTGGCATGATCAACATTTTGGGAGATACTTATTTTGGGGAGATCTATACAGAAAAGCGCAAGTCTAAGGGGCAAAAAGATGCTCTACAACAATATGGATACAGCTATTCATTCGAAAAAATAAAAGCTTTTTTAGGTGAAAATGACTTAAATATCGCTAACTTTGAAGCAGTATTTTCTTTAGAAGATCAATCACCATTAGGGCATAAAAAGCCGTTTATTCTTAAAGCTGAGGCTGAAAAAACATTAGCAGAATTTAAGAATATTCACCTTAACCATGTTGTGTTGGCCAATAACCATCTAAAAGATCATGGCAATAGTGGAATAACTTATACATTACAACAATTTGATCAGGCCAAGATTTCTTATATTGGCGCAGGATTGAACCAAAAAGCTGCCCATAGCTACTTTGAAATCGCATTTAATAACAAGCATTACGCTATTTTTAATGGCTATTGGCACAGAGATACAGCCTATTTAGATTATGATTTTTACGCTTTAGCGCACAAGAGTGGAGTGGCTTGTCTAAATGGAGTTTTAATTGAGCAAATAAGCCATTATAAGTTGGCTCATCCTCACCATAAAGTCATCGTTATTTGTCATTGGGGCGTTGATTTTAAACCTATTACAAAAGAACAAACTAAACTTGCCAATATTTTAACCCAAGCTGGGGCCGACCTTGTGATTGGGCATGGTGCGCATACTGTTCAACCCATTCAATTCATTCATCAAAAGCCTGTAGTATTTGGTATTGGCAATGCAGTTTTTAATAGTAACGGTGAGTATGCAGAGCACGATGCTCTACCATATGGGTGTATAGCACGGCTAGATTTGTCAAAAGATCGACTGCGTTTATATCCGATCTATACCAATAATTTGAAAACATTTTGGCAGCCATATCCAGTCAATGAGGAAGATTTTTCAAAGGCCAGCAGTTATATGACTTCATTACTGGCCCAAGAAAATTATAGTTTGGCTCAAGATAAATTAGGTTTTTATGTAGAGCTTGGTTTCTAAAATATTTTAAGGATAACTTTGATAATTCGATAAAATTGTTTGAAGTTGTACAGGTGTAAAACCTAAATTCCTTAATCCACCACTACCACGTTTACATTCAGCACTCGCCATAATATTCGTTGGAGTCCGTTTTGTAGCATTCGGTGCGCAAACATGTTTTAGACCAAATGCATGCCCCATTTCATGAACGCTTCCTGCCTGAATATTATAATTTAAACGATTCCAGTCTAACAAAACAAAGGGTTCACCATTGTTGCGAAAAGCTCTGCTAGTTACGTCTTCAAATTTCCATTTAGGTGAGTATGCATCGTAAATAAAAATAATGACTTCTTTACTTGCTGTGCGTTTTGGAAAACAGGTCTTTATGCTTGCCGGAATCGTTTCGAGGGAAATAGGATAGGGCTGATTAATTTGCTGCTTAAGGTCACATCGTAACTGAATGAACTGTTCATATGGGATATAACGGTTTAATTTGAACTTAAAGATTTTATTGTTTTTATCATCTACATAATATTTATTTAATATTTTAATTTCTTTCCGCATTTGTTGATAATTATCAAACTTTACAGCTTCCGGAGAATTAGTGGTAAAAACGAAAGTAACTGGAACAATAGGGCGACCATCTATAGATACTTTAGGTACTTCTCTTGAAGGAAGAATTGGGGGGCGAGTAGTACAAGAAACACATAGTAAAGTCCCAGTCACTACCAGTATGGCTTTTTTCATGCAGATCTCCCTCAAACCTACCTTGGATTACATTTAATTTTAGTCAAATTTTTTTATATGATATGAAGAATGTCAATTTTTATGGAGTCCATTTTGACAACTCAGTATGAACTACATCGGCAGATTTTAGAAGTCATTGCTTTGATTCCTTACGGAAAAGTTGCAACTTATGGGCAAGTCGCTCGTATGGCAGGTTTACCTAAACATGCGAGATTAGTTGGCTATGTCCTTAAGCATCTTGAAGCAGATCATCAAGTACCATGGTATCGCGTTATTAATTCTCAAGGCAAAATTAGCCTAAGTAAATTTAATGAAAAGGGTGAAAATGTTCAACAGTTAAAGCTGGAAGCTGAAGGCGTCTATTTGTTAAATGGGAAAGTAAACTTAAAGCAATTTGCTTGGCAGCCTTAAATTGACTTAAGGGCTATTTATTTAAAAATAATTGCCTAAATTATTAAGATCAACAAGATAGGCAATATGGAAGTTATCGAACAATCAAAACAGGAATATGGCTTTCGCCTAAGACTTTTTGTGCAACGCTACCCAGCACCAGTTTTCGGACACCAGTACGACCATGTGAACCCATCACAATGAGATCAACATTTAAGTCTTGAGCAGCCTCAATAATTTCTTCATGTACAACAAAACCTTCCAATAACTTAGTTTCAACCGTAATGCCTTCATTGGCAAATTCTTGTTTTGCTTGTTCTAAAATATCGAGTAAATAGGTTCTTGTGCGTTCAATTAAATCATTAGTTTGACCAGTTTTTACATAGGCATCGGCTATATAAGGGTCAAGTGCCATAACTTGTACAACCGTAATTTTGCTATTTAGCGCTTTTCCCAGTTTGATCGCCTCTTTCATGGCGATCATTGAAGTTTCAGAACCGTCAATTGGTACAAGAATATGTTGATATAACATGAGTGTTTTCCTTATTGTAATGATGCCTATTTATTCAATACTTTATACTTATTTTTTGACGATTTAAATTCAAGCACGTAATCATTTGTGACTTTATAACAATAAATTCTTCTAGATAAACTTTTATAGATTTCGCAAATTTTCCATATGTGTAGATAAAGCAGCTATATCATCAGTTTGTAAATATTCACGTATTTTCAAAATTTGCTTCTCATCTAAATCATACAGTTTTAAAGCAAGCAGTTTATCGATTTGTTCGTGAGGAAAGCGATATTTAATAATTTTCGCAGGCACGCCACCTACAATTGCATAGGGTGGAACATCTTTAGTTACTACAGCTCCAGTTGCAACCACTGCACCTTCACCTAGTTTGACACCTTGCATAATCATTGCACGACTACCAATCCAACAGCCATCGGCAATAACTGTGTCACCAGCAGCTAAAAAGCTACGTGTATCAAAAGGAAAAGTCGAAATCCAGTCGGGTCTATGAAGTTGGTTACCACCCATCATGATTACGCATTCAGCGCCAAAACAAACAAAATTACCAATATAAAGTTGATCAATCGGTTTGTCAGGTGTCGAGGCTTTGTCATGTAAATAACGTACAACACAACGTTCAAAACCTTGGTCCCAATAGGCTGAATAATATGAATAATGACCTTTAATATGGATATTCGGGTTTTTAACAGTTTTGGAAATAAACTCAAATTCACACCAATGACGAACTGGGGTGTTAATTAAAGAAGTATCCATTTGTGATTTCCCAAAAATATATCAATGGTATTAAATAAAAACCCCTCATAAAGAGGGGCTAGTTGTGTATTATCTTAGAGATATTCTACACTTACGATTTCATATTCGACTTCGCCTTGAGGAGTCACGATTTTTACTTCATCGCCTTCACTTTTACTCAAAAGACCACGTGCGATTGGTGAGTTCACAGAAATTTTATTAATTTTAAAATCTGCTTCGTCATCGCCTACAATTTTATAAGTCTTACGTTCTTCGGTATCCAGGTTTTCAATGGTGACAGTCACACCAAATACAACACGACCATTTTGCTCAAGTGTTTTGACATCAATTTCTTGAACTGCACCGAGTTTACCTTCGATATCCTGAATACGTCCTTCACAGAAACCTTGCTGTTCACGAGCAGCATGATATTCAGCGTTTTCCTTTAAATCACCGTGCTCACGTGCTTCAGCAATCGCTTGGATAATACGTGGGCGTTCAACAGATTTTAAATGTTGTAATTCTTTCTCTAAGGCAATTTTACCTTCAGGGGTCATTGGATAGCGTTGCATTTTGGTCCCTCTTAATTTGAGAAAACACAGTTAAAAAAATGAAAAAATCCCGCCACCGATAAGGTGACGGGACTTATCGGTAACAAATTAACCTACAGTTAAATCTTGCAAGCGGTATACATCCATTGGCAATTTCACAGCAAAGGCTTGGCAAACAGCTTCTGCACCATTGATAGTCGTTGTGTAATACACTTTGCCTTGTAGGGCAGCACGACGAATCATTGCAGAGTCATATTGAGCCTGTTTACCTTCAGTGGTATTGACAATAAGGTGTATTTCACCATTTTTCAAGCGGTCAACAATATGTGGACGACCTTCAGTTACTTTATTCACAGATTCACATTCTAAACCTGCTTCTTTAAGCACTTGGTATGTACCACCTGTTGCAATAAGCTTGAAGCCATATGCAGCTAATTTCTTAGCGATATCTGCAATATATTTCTTGTCAGATTCACGTACTGATAAGAAAGCATGTTTCACTTCGCCTTCGGTTGGTAAACCTGGTAAGCGTTCATTTGAGCCTAAAACAGCTTTATAGAATGCTTCACCAAATGTTTTACCTACGCCCATTACTTCACCTGTAGATTTCATCTCAGGACCAAGCATTGGATCTACGCCTTGGAATTTAGCGAATGGGAAAACAGCTTCTTTCACAGCAAAGTGTGTTGGAATGATTTCTTTAGTAAATCCTTGAGATTCAAGTGATTGACCAGCCATACAGCGTGCAGCTACTTTTGCTAAAGAATCACCAATACATTTCGATACGAATGGAACTGTACGTGAAGCACGTGGGTTAACTTCAAGAATGTAAACATCATCGCCTTTAACTGCGAACTGAACATTCATCAAACCAACCACACCAAGTTCTTTTGCCATCGCAACAGTTTGACGACGCATTTCATCCTGAATTTCTTTTGATAAAGAATAAGGAGGAATTGAACATGCTGAGTCACCTGAGTGAATACCAGCTTGTTCGATGTGCTGCATAATACCGCCGATCACAACGTCTTTACCGTCAGATACACAGTCAACATCAACTTCAGTTGCATCATCTAGGAAACGGTCAAGAAGGACAGGAGCTTCATTAGATGCCTGAACTGCTTCACGAAGGTAACGTTTAAGCTCTTCTTCGTTATATACGATTTCCATTGCACGACCACCTAATACATAAGATGGGCGAACAACTAACGGATAACCTACTTTTGCAGCTTCAGAGATACCTTCTTCAGCAGATTTTACAATGCTGTTGTTTGGTTGACGAAGCTGTAAACGTTGGATCATTTGCTGGAAACGTTCACGGTCTTCTGCACGGTCAATTGCATCTGGTGATGTACCAATAATTGGTGTACCAGCTTCTTCTAAAGCACGTGCCAATTTAAGAGGAGTTTGACCACCGTACTGTACGATTACGCCTTTAGGCTTCTCTGTACGTACAATTTCAAGCACATCTTCAAGTGTTACAGGCTCGAAGTATAGACGGTCAGATGTGTCATAGTCGGTAGAAACAGTTTCAGGGTTACAGTTAACCATGATTGTTTCATAACCATCTTCACGCATAGCAAGCGCCGCGTGTACACAGCAGTAGTCAAATTCGATACCTTGACCAATACGGTTTGGACCACCACCAATCACCATGATCTTGTCACGATTTGATGGGTTTGCTTCACACTCTTCATCGTAAGTTGAATACATGTATGCAGTACCAGATTCAAACTCGGCAGCACATGTATCAACACGTTTGTAAACTGGGTAAACACCCAAATTCCAACGTTGTTTACGGAATTGCTTTTGTGAAATACCCATGAGGTCAGCAATACGCAGGTCAGATAAACCTTTGCGTTTGAAAGCACGGATATTGTCAGCGTTTAAGTCACCAAAACCTAAAGCTTTTACTTCAGCTTCAGTTTTAACGATGTCTTGAATTTGAATGAGGAACCAACGGTCAATTTTGGTTGCTTCAAATACTTCATCTAAAGAGAAGCCATGACGGAAAGCATCTGCTACATACCAGATACGCTCAGGGCCTGGAACTTTAAGCTCTTTTAAAATGGTTTCTTTTGCATTTGTTGCGCCAGCTTCGATTTTTTCATCAAAACCGCTTACACCAACTTCAAGACCACGTAATGCTTTTTGTACAGATTCCTGGAAGTTACGGCCAATTGCCATTACTTCACCAACAGATTTCATCTGAGTGGTTAATACAGGTTCTGCTTGTGGGAATTTCTCGAAGTTAAAACGAGGAATCTTTGTTACAACATAGTCAATCGATGGTTCGAAGCTTGCAGGAGTCACGCCACCAGTGATGTCATTTTTCAATTCATCAAGAGTATAACCAACAGCAAGTTTTGCTGCGATTTTTGCGATTGGGAAACCTGTTGCTTTAGAAGCAAGAGCAGATGAACGAGATACACGAGGGTTCATCTCGATGACAACCATACGTCCATCTTTCGGGTTAATACCGAATTGAACGTTAGAACCACCTGTTTCAACACCAATTTCACGAAGAACTGCAACCGAAGCATTACGCATCAATTGATATTCTTTGTCTGTTAATGTCTGAGCAGGAGCAACGGTAATTGAGTCACCAGTGTGAACGCCCATTGGATCGAAGTTTTCGATAGCACATACGATAATACAGTTGTCGTTTTTGTCACGAACAACTTCCATTTCGTACTCTTTCCAGCCAATTAAAGATTCATCGATCAATAACTGGTGAGTAGGAGAGAGGTCAAAACCACGTTCACAAATTTCAAGGAATTCTTCGCGGTTATATGCAATACCACCGCCCGAACCACCCATTGTAAATGATGGACGAATAATTACAGGAAAACCAAAGCGCGACTGGATTGTTAAAGCTTCTTCCATTGTTTCAGCAATGGCAGCTTTTGGACATTCCAAGCCAATTTTGCGCATAGCGATATCGAAGAGTTTACGATCTTCGGCTTTCTCAATCGCTTCTTTGCTTGCACCAATTAATTCAACATTATATTTAGCAAGAACGCCGTGCTCATCAAGTGCGAGGGCACAGTTCAATGCAGTTTGACCACCCATAGTTGGCAATACTGCATCTGGACGTTCTTTTTCAATAATCTGTGCAACTGTTTGCCAAGTAATCGGCTCAATATAAGTTGCATCAGCCATTGAAGGATCTGTCATGATGGTTGCTGGATTAGAGTTAACCAAAATAACACGATAGCCTTCTTCACGAAGTGCTTTACACGCTTGAGCACCTGAGTAGTCAAACTCACATGCTTGTCCAATCACAATCGGGCCAGCACCAATAATTAAGATGCTTTTAATATCCGTACGTTTAGGCATTATTCGCTCCGTAATTACTGTTTAGATGCTTCGATAAGTTCGATGAAATGATCGAACAAAGGTGCACAATCATGTGGACCAGGGCTTGCTTCAGGGTGACCTTGGAAGCTGAAAGCTGGTTTGTCTGTACGGTGGATACCTTGTAAGGTGCCATCGAACAATGATTTATGCGTTGCTTTTAAGTTAGCCGGTAAAGTTTCTGCATCTACAGCAAAACCATGGTTCTGTGAAGTAATCATCACTGTACCATCTTCAAGATTTTGTACAGGATGGTTAGCGCCGTGGTGACCATGGTTCATTTTTACAGTTTTTGCGCCAGAAGCGAGTGCCAGAATTTGGTGCCCTAAGCAGATACCAAATACAGGTAATGTTGTGGTTTCAACAATAGTTTTTACAGATTCGATCGCGTAATCACAAGCAGCTGGGTCGCCAGGACCATTTGAGAGGAATACGCCATCCGGATTAAGTGCCAATACTTTTTCAGCCGGAGTTTCTGCAGGAACAACGGTTAGTTTGCAACCGCGGTCTGCAAGCATACGCAAGATGTTGGTTTTGACACCGTAATCGTATGCAACTACATGGTATTTTAATTCAGGTTGAGAGAAGCCTTTGCCTAAGGTCCATGAACCTTCAGACCATTCAAAACCTGTTGGATCACAACATTCTTTTGCAAGGTCTAAACCGTTTAAGCCACCAAAAGCACGTGCTTTTGCAATTGCTTCTTCTTCTGTAATATTTTCGCCAGCAAGGATACATCCGTTTTGGGCGCCAGTCTGACGTAAAATACGAGTCAGTTTACGAGTATCGATATCTGCGATAGCAACAACATTATGCGCTTGCAAATATTCACTCAACGACTGCTCAGCACGGAAATTACTGTGTAGTAGTGGAAGGTCACGAATAATTAAACCATTCGCCCATACTTTATGGATACGACCAGATTCAACGTCTTCCGAGTTGCAACCAGTGTTGCCAATATGAGGGTAAGTTAATGTCACAATTTGTTGTGCATAACTTGGGTCAGTCAAAATTTCTTGATAGCCTGTCATGGCTGTGTTAAAAACGACTTCTCCAGTCGTATTTCCCGGTGCGCCGATTGACGTTCCTTTAAAGATCGTTCCATCTGCGAGGGCTAAAATGGCGGGGATGCTCAAACCAAAGCTCCTGAATTTCGGCTGTAAAAAAGCGAGTAGACCCAAAAAAGATCGGCGATGTTTGGATAAAACATGCCCTCCCTATCGGTCTGCCCGCTTGTAACTTAACAGCGCATTATACGCATGGAACCCTCTAAAGTCTATTTCTTTTCTGCTAAAAAATATAATTCATTGCTTGCTTTTTACAAAAAAATATCCGCTTATCTGAATTAGATACTTTTGATAAATTGTCTAACAATTTGCAAGGGGAATTCTTGGAACTAGATTTATTGTATTGCTAGTTAAAAAATAAACAATATGAGGAAATAGTATGAGCAATAATGAAGTTTCAACAGATGTGAGCGAAAAAGCTCAAGCAGTCGTTGAGTCGGTAAAAGCTGAGGTTAATGAAGTGAAAGAAACCCTAGCTGCTACTACAACTAAGGCTAAAAAAACAGTAACTGCTAAAACTGCACAGGTAAAAGAAGCTGTTGCCGAAAAAACTGAGCAAGTTAAAGAAGTTGCTACAGAAGCAACAACTCAGGTAAAAGAGGCAATTACTGAGACTCAAGAACAAGTCAAAGAAGTTTTAAGCGAGACTCAAGAGAAAATTGAAGCTGAAACTCACGAATTAAATAAGAACATTCAAAATCAATTTGTTCAAATTAAACAAGATATTCTACAGCGTCTGGATGTGATTAAAGCTCAGTTTAGTACTTCACAAGAAGGCTTATCTGACCTTAAAAATGCTTTGAAAGCAGAAATTAATGCACTTATTGAAGATTTAACGAAAGTGAGCAAAGAGCTTAAGGGTGATATTAGCCAAATTTCTTTGAAACACAAAGATTCTCTAAGCGAAAGTATTAAGCGTACTAAAAGTAATGCAGTCGAAGCTTGGAATAAAGCACGAGACAATTAATGATCTCTGCTTTGATCCAGCTATAAAAAAGCGAGAATTAATTTCTCGCTTTTTTATTTTTAGAACTGATGTAACCAGTCACGTTTATTATGGAAATCTGCACTTTTTCCACTATGCTGCATTGCATAGTACTGCATACCTTCTTTGGTCTTTAAAACTGTGGTCAAACCTAAATAAAGGTTTGACCATTTCAAGCGATGCTGTTGCATAAATTGTCCTAAATCAAGACTAACATTTAAGCCATAGTGAGTACGCTTGAGATGATTCAGTTCAATATCGTAAGCAGCAAGGGGAGGTATACTTTCTGGATAGCGATATTCTTCAAACTGATATGACTGCCATGCTTGAGAAGGGGAAAGATTAATTTCCCGATAATAATCTTCACCATGCACGCCAACAAAAATTTCGAAACAAGTTTCTTCCCACAAAAAATCTTGACGAGGATGAGCCGCGACTTCTTGAGGCCAGATAATAAGTTGATTTGGATCGCGAATCCAAAAACCGATATTTAAGGTATAGGGTGCTTGCTGTTCAATTGCGCCAACAACGGAAACAGCTTGAAAACGATCAAAAGCTGAAAGTTCGTAACTTGCCATAGTTTGTCAAATTAAATTAGTTTGCTAGATGAGCGTGACGAACAAGATTAGATAAATGCTGGTTTTGTTTAGCTGCTTTTTTGTAAAGCAAAACAATTTTACCAATTTTTTGCACAGCTTGAGCACCTGTCGCTTCTACAATTGCGTCAATTGTTGCAGTACGTGCTTCACGGTCTTCACCAGCAATCTTAACTTTAATAAGCTCATGGTCATTTAAAGCACGAAGCGTTTCTTCGATTACCGCGTCAGTTAAGCCTTGTCCACCAATCATGACAACCGGATTAAGCACATGACCAATTTGACGTAAACGTTTACGTTCATGGATAGATAAAGCGGCCATTAAAAATACCTGATTTTAAAAACGGCTTAGTATAGCAAAAAACTTAAAACCAGATGTACGAAAAACTGTATAAATAATCGATCAACATTATTGGAAAAAAACTGTAAAACTTAGTGAGATTACGCTACATCCGTACTGTAATGAGAGTAATTTTCACGTACAATGAACGATCAGAAGTTTTTTTGATATTTAGTGAGTTATGGCAACACGCATTACAAACCAGAAATTGTCGAAAAGTAGTCGTGTATGGATGAGGGAACATCTGGACGATCCTTTTGTAAAAAAAGCACAAAAGGAAGGATATCGTGCTCGAGCAGCCTATAAACTTCTTGAAATCCAAGAAAAATATAAGTTGATCAAGCCAGGCATGACTGTAGTGGATTTAGGCGCGGCTCCTGGTAGTTGGTCTCAAATCGCTGGGAAACTCGTTGGTAGCAAAGGTTTAGTGGTTGCTTCCGACATTTTGCCTATGGATGCTTTGCCTGATGTCACTTTCTTACAAGGCGACTTTAGAGAAGAAGATGTATTTGAAAAATTGTTAAATATTTTAAATGGGCGACAAGTAGACATTGTAATTTCTGATATGGCCCCCAATACATCAGGTAATAGGGCCGTTGATCAACCTAGACAGATTTACTTATGTGAATTGGCTTTAGATTTCGCTCAAAAGGTTCTGGGTCCTAATGGACAATTTGTTGTTAAAGTGTTCCAGGGCACAGGATTCGATGAGTTTCGTAAACAAGTAGTTGATAGTTTTGATGTGTTAAAGACAGCAAAACCAGCAGCTTCTCGGGCGCGGTCTAAAGAGGTTTTTTTGATTGGACAAGGGCGTAAGAAAGCATTGCAATAAAGTTTACTTGCCAAGCTCCTAAAAATTGTGCATTTTGTACTTTTAGGTTATCCGCAAGCAATACAGTTGCTGCTTTTATGACGATCGGCCAAGATTGGGCATGATCAAATTAGATCGATATGGGAATAAAGCTTTGAGCGATTACTTCAAGAATGCCGTATTGTGGCTAATAATACTTGGTGTTCTGATTTTAATTTTCAGTAATATCAGTGACCGCAATAAGCCTACTGCGATGAAATATTCAGATTTCGTTGCAGCGGTGAATAGTGGCCAAATTAAGCAAGTCACAATTGACGGTTTAAATATTAATGGTGAAAAAACTAACGGATCACAGTTTGAAACTGTTCGTCCGCAAGTTGAAGACACTGAGCTTATGCCAAGCTTAAATAAACAAAATGTTGTTGTAGAGGGAACAGCTCCACAACGTCAAGGCATTTTGATGCAACTTCTCATTGCTAGTTTCCCTGTACTGTTAATCATTTTGTTATTCATGTTCTTTATGCGTAACATGGGTGGTGGTGCAGGCGGAAAGAATGGACCGATGAGTTTTGGTAAATCGAAGGCAAAAATGCTTTCTGAAGACCAGATCAAAGTCAATTTTTCTGACGTCGCCGGCTGTGATGAAGCAAAACAAGAAGTTGTTGAAATTGTAGATTTCTTAAAAGACCCAGCAAAATTCAAACGTTTGGGCGCTACTATTCCTCGTGGCGTACTTATGGTTGGTCCTCCGGGTACTGGTAAAACGTTATTAGCTAAAGCAATTGCTGGTGAAGCGAAGGTTCCTTTCTTCAGCATTTCAGGTTCTGACTTTGTAGAAATGTTCGTGGGTGTGGGTGCGTCCCGTGTCCGTGACATGTTTGAGCAAGCGAAGCGTCACGCGCCATGTATCATCTTTATTGATGAGATTGATGCAGTTGGTCGTCACCGTGGTTCAGGTACAGGTGGTGGTCATGATGAGCGTGAACAAACCTTAAACCAAATGCTTGTAGAGATGGACGGTTTTGAAGGTAATGAAGGCGTCATTGTTATTGCTGCAACTAACCGTGTTGATGTGCTTGATAAAGCATTATTACGTCCGGGTCGTTTTGACCGTCAAGTAATGGTTGGTTTGCCGGATATTCGTGGTCGTGAGCAAATTCTGAATGTACATTTGAAGAAGTTGCCTTCAGTCACGGGTGTGGACATGCAAGTCTTAGCGCGTGGTACACCAGGTTTCTCTGGTGCACAGTTGGCAAATCTTGTTAACGAAGCTGCATTATTTGCTGCACGTCGTAATAAGAATACTGTTGATATGCATGACTTTGAAGATGCAAAAGACAAAATCTACATGGGTCCAGAGCGTAAGTCGATGGTTCTACGTGAAGAAGAGCGTCGTGCTACTGCTTATCATGAAGCTGGTCATGCAATTGTTGCAGAGATTTTGCCTGGTACAGATCCTGTTCATAAAGTAACGATTATGCCACGTGGTTGGGCTTTGGGTGTAACTTGGCAGTTACCTGAACAAGACCAGATTAGCCATTATAAAGACAAGATGCTAAACGAAATTGCGATTTTGTTTGGTGGTCGTATTGCTGAAGAAGTGTTTATCCAACAGCAATCTACTGGTGCTTCAAATGACTTTGAGCGAGCTACTAAAATGGCGCGTGCAATGGTTACTAAGTACGGTATGTCTGACAAAATGGGTGTAATGGTTTACGAAGATGAAAACCAGAATGGTTTCTTTGGAAATGTAGGTAGTCGTACTATCTCTGAAGCAACTCAACAGTTGGTTGACGAAGAAGTACGCCGTATTCTTGATGAGCAATATAAAGTTGCGCGTAATATCTTAGAAGGTAATAAAGATATTGCACATGCAATGGTAAAAGCTTTGATGGAGTGGGAAACCATTGATCGTGATCAAATTCGTGACATTATGGAAGGTCGTGAACCACAACCACCTAAGGTCTATGTTGCTGAAAATCCAGTGGCTGCATTTGAACCACCAAAAGATGGTCCATCTACACCACCACCATTACCAGCAATGAACTAAACCAGTTAAAAAAAGAGCCACTATCATGTGGCTCTTTTTTTATGCGTGTATTTCAGACAAAGCCGAAAAGAAATCAACAGTATATCGAGCAGAGACTTGTTAAAATGTTGCCGAATATTAAATTGGAGCTTGTCATGCAGTTAATGCCTTTACCTCAGCAAATTCTACAATGTGGACAGCTTCAGTTAGATTTATCACAGCCTCACGTTATGGGCATTTTAAATGTCACACCAGACTCTTTTAGTGATGGTGGAAAGCATAATCAGTTAGATCAAGCTGTGGCGTATGCATTAAATATGATTGAACAAGGCGCCACAATTATAGATGTTGGCGGGGAATCTACTCGACCAGGTGCATCAGAGGTAAGTGTAGAAGAAGAGATACGACGAGTTGTTCCTGTAGTTGAAGCTTTAGCTAAACATGATGTGGTTCTATCGATTGATACAAGTCAGCCTGATGTTATCCGTGCAGCGAAAGAAGCGGGGGCACATATTTGGAATGATGTGCGTGCGCTTACTCGACCAGATGCATTAAAAACGGCAGCAGAGATAGATATACCTGTAGTGATCATGCATATGCGTGGGGAGCCCACCACAATGAATCAGCTAGATCAGTATACAGATGTAACGTTAGATGTAATGCAAGAGCTTCAGCAGCGTATTAATGAGGCTCTAGCCGCTGGTGTGAAAAAGCATAATATTATTATCGATCCGGGATTTGGTTTTGCAAAAAATGCACAGCAAAATTTAAAACTATTAAAAGAGTTTTGGAAACTTAATGATATGGGGTATCCAATTTTATCGGGTCTTTCTCGTAAACGTTTTATTGGTGAAGCTTTAAAGGGTGTAGCAGCAGATCAACGCGCGGTAGGAAGCGTTACAGGGCATTTGCTTAGTATTCAGCAAGGAGCATCCATTGTTCGTGCGCATGATGTAAAAGCCATGCATGATGCAATTCTCGTTTGGAAAGCGATGGAACAAGCTTGAAAAATAAGCTTTTATAAACAAATCATGATTAATTAATTTCATGGATTGGATGATTGAGTCAGGGAAATTTGTCGTTATTATTTTGAAAATATGTTATAAGCGGCAGGTTTCTGCTGCTGTGTAAACTTTTGTATGTTCGAAGACTTACTTCTCCCAATGTTTGATGATGAGTATTATCCAGATATTTTAGTCGCTGAACTCAAGCAGTTAATTGAACAATTTGCCAAAAAAGTTCAAAAGTCTGCTTTAGCTGATCAGGATATCTATCGATATGCTCATCAAACTGTTATTGAAATTAATGAAATGAAACCACAGTTTGAAGATCTGGATTCTTCACTAGATGATAGTGCTGCTGACTATATTGCTGAGGCAATGATGATGGTGGCGCAGGGTGCAGGATATTTAGATCTTGAGATGGAAGAGCTGGTTATGAATCGAGAGTGGTGATTACTCTCGATTCTCAATATTTTCAAATGCATCTAATAAATGACAAGATGCCTTTGAGTGAATTTCGTTTATTTCTTTAATTTTTAACACTAAAACACCATTCTCTTGATAATCGGCATCTGCTAATAAACTGATCCAATAGGTTTCTCGTTTTTGTTGTAATGCTTTGAATTTATCTATGATCTGCTCAGGTGCTTTAATTAAGTAATCATCTTTGGTAATAGAGCAGCGTGAAAAGTACCAGTTGTTATCTTTGAAAGAAATAGTGCCAGAAAAAAGATCTGTAGCGTAAACCTTGGATATGGAAAGGATGCTACACAGAAGTAATAATATTCTTATCATAAAATTCATTTTAATTAGGCATAAAAAAACCAGCTTACGCTGGATTCTTTGTAACACCAAATTCAATATTTGAAAATGGTGCCCGGGGCCGGACTCGAACCGGCACGCTTTGTGGGCGGGGGATTTTAAATCCCCTGTGTCTACCTATTTCACCACCCGGGCATGTGCGCAATAATAGATGACAAGACGGCGATTGGCAAGAGAAAATCGGATAGTTTGCTTTATTTTCAATCAGTTCGTACATGTATTTAAAAATAAGATCTACTTAAGTCATAATTTCTTCATCAAATTGAGATCAGTTGTTCATCTTATCTACTTAAGTTTAAGGCACTCATTGCTTAAAACTTAGGTAGTTGTATGTCAGAGAAAATTTCACGCCGAGAATTAATTCAAAAAAGTCTATTCGGTTTTGGGGCGCTGTCTTTGCCTGTAGCTTTCACGGGTTGTAACGATGGCTCAGACGATGAAAGTGCAGAGGCACAAGCAGATTTTTTACATGGAGTTGCGAGCGGCGACCCTTTGCAAGATAAAGTGATTTTATGGACGCGATTAACACCAGTAGATCTTAATGCACGCCTTAAAGTTACTTGGGAAATTGCCACTGATAATCAATTTAAGCAGAATTTAAAGACGGGGATGGTTGAAACGACCAAGACTGACGACTTTACGGTGAAGGTGGATGCAGCAGGATTACAGGCGAATACCATTTATTATTATCGTTTCCGTTTTGGGAATAAAATTTCATCTGTCGGTCAAACTAAAACATTACCAATAAGTACTAATAAAGTTACTTTTGCCGTATGTTCTTGCTCGAACTATCCGGCAGGTTACTTTTATGTTTACCGTGAAATGGCAAAGCAGAATGTCGATGTCATTATTCATTTAGGTGATTATATTTATGAGTATGGGGCAGATGGCTATGCGGCGGAAGATGCAGCAAAACTTGGTCGAACCTTACCAACAGATAATAATAAAGAAATTATCAAACTAGATGATTATCGCAAACGTTATGCACTTTATCGTCAAGATAAAGACTTGCAAGCAGCTCACCAGCGTCATCCTTTTATTGTAATTTGGGATGACCATGAGTTAGCAAATGATACTTGGCGTGATGGGGCCGAAAATCATCAAAGTGATGAAGGGTCTTTTTCTGATCGTAAATTAGCTGCTCTACAAGCTTATTTTGAATGGATGCCTATTCGACCAGTTACTAGCACAGATCATTTAAATATTTACCGACAGTTTAATTTCGGTTCATTGGTTGAGCTGACGATGTTGGATACGCGTATTATTGCGCGTGATAAACAGCTTGAATATGCTGATTATATGACAGCTGCTGGTTTGAATGCTCAAAAGTTTCAGGTCGACTTAACTGATCCAAAGCGTACTTTAATGGGCTATACACAAAGGGATTGGTTGGTTGATAAATTGAAGCAATCTACAGCAACATGGAATGTGATTGGTCAGCAAGTTCTAATGAGTAAGATGTGGATTCCTGCTGAGTTATTGTTGTCTTTAGGACAAATTACTTCGGGCGGAGCTTCGGCTGAAACCTTGGCTAAAATGAATGCGCAAATTACAGAGCTAGTCACCTTGAAATTGCGATTAGAACAGGGCGATCCAACATTAACTGCTCAAGAGAAAACGCGAGTCACAACAGTAGTGCCATATAACCTCGATGCTTGGGATGGTTATTATGCTGAACGTGAAACCGTATATGAAAGCTTAGCTAGTTTGAATAAGAAAGTTATTGTTCTGGCAGGCGATACTCATAATGCATGGGCATCTTATTTGTATAGCCAAAAAGGTCAATATGTTGGGGTTGAATTGGCGACGAGTTCAGTTTCTTCACCAGGCCTCGAAAAATATTTAAGTATTCCAATGGCTCAACTACAGCAGTTTGAATTTGCCTTTACTACGCTTATTGATGAATTGGCTTATTGTAATTTAAATCAGCGGGGCTATTTATTGGTTACGCTGGATCAAGCACAGGTGCAGTCGAACTGGATTTTTGTAGATTCAATTAAAAATGCAGAATATAAGGTAGATACAAGTCGAAAATATCAATTGGTATTAGATATGAATTTGACACCTGAAAAAGATAAGCAAAAAACCGCTTAGATATATTCGGTAGGGTAAGGGGTGCTAAGTAGCATCCTTTATTTTTTTATAGGCATAAAAAAACCAGCTTACGCTGGATTCTTTATGGCACCATTTTCAATATTAGAAAATGGTGCCCGGGGCCGGACTCGAACCGGCACGCTTTGTGGGCGGGGGATTTTAAATCCCCTGTGTCTACCTATTTCACCACCCGGGCTTTACCAAATTTGGAGGCGGAGGTCGGAATCGAACCGGCGTCCACGGAGTTGCAGTCCGCTGCATGACCACTCTGCCACCCCGCCTACATTTGGTGATGCACATATTAGCAACCTTTACAGAAAAAACAATACTGTTTTTAGTGAAGATGAACATAAAAGCAACATCTAGAATAAAATTGTCCAAATAATCATGTATTATTGGCATATTAAATTCATGTCTACCTTGGAGATGTGCTGTGGCATTGGTTTTAGACGGTCGCGCATTAGCAAAGCAAATTGAAGAAAATTTGTCGGTACGTGTTGAAGCTTTAAAAGCTAAAACAGGTCGTACCCCGATTTTGGCGACTATTTTGGTTGGGGATGATGGCGCATCTGCAACTTATGTACGCATGAAAGGAAATGCCTGCCGTCGAGTAGGGATGGATTCTTTAAAAATTGAATTATCACAAGAAACTACAACAGAACAATTATTAGCTGAAATCGAAAAGCTTAATGCCAATCCAGATGTTCACGGTATTCTTTTGCAACATCCTGTACCTGCACAGATTGATGAACGCGCATGTTTTGATGCGATTTCGTTAGCTAAAGACGTAGATGGCGTGACTTGCCTCGGTTTTGGCCGTATGGCAATGGGTGAAGCTGCATATGGTTCAGCAACTCCAGCTGGCATTATGACTATCCTAAAAGAGAACAACATTGAAATTGCGGGCAAACATGCAGTTGTGGTTGGTCGTTCAGCAATTTTAGGTAAACCAATGGCAATGATGCTTTTGCAAGCCAATGCAACAGTAACGATTTGTCATTCACGCACCCAAAACTTACCTGAGCTTGTAAAACAGGCTGACATTATTGTTGGTGCTGTGGGTAAGGCTGAACTTATTCAAAAAGATTGGATTAAACAAGGTACAGTGGTTGTTGATGCTGGTTTCCATCCTCGTGATGGCGGTGGTGTAGGTGATATCCAGCTACAAGGTATCGAAGAAATTGCTTCTGCATATACACCAGTACCAGGTGGTGTAGGTCCAATGACAATTACAACTTTGATTCGTCAAACTGTAGAAGCTGCTGAAAAAGCTTTAGGTTAATTTAATTAACGTTAGGCTGTTATTGATACGCGTAACCGTCATCCGCAATTGTTTGAGGCAGAAATACATTGAAAAATTAATGTTTCTGCGATGCTTTCGATTCTAGAGAGTATCTGCCGAGTTTTGCGGATGACAATGGTTTTGCCTACTTTTCCCGGAAGAAAAGTAGGTCCAACCGAAGGTTATTCTAAAAATTCAAATCATAATGGAATGACTCTGTTATGCTTGTTATAAAAATGAATTAAAAGAAATCTGATGAGCTGCACCTTTCAATTGACCAAAGCCCCTGAACATTTACTTCAAGCCTTGCATGAAGTCATCCCTCATTGTGAGTTAATAGCACAGCAGTTGCCGGAAACACCTATTTCTTTATGGTTGATTCCGCCAGTTTTTCCAACTGATCGCTTAGATGATGAAGTGATTCGCCGTATCTGGAATGACACGCCGTATTGGATTTTTTGTTGGGCATCTGGTTTGGCGATGGCGCAGTGGATACTTACGGAGCCGCATCATGTTAAAGATAAAGTAGTATTAGATTTTGGCGCGGGTTCTGGTGTTGTTGCAATTGCAGCAAAAATGGCTGGCGCTAAAAGAGTAATTTGTTGTGATATTGATCAAGTTAGTCTTGCAGCCTGTCGCGAAAATGCTTTGTTAAATGATGTTGAGCTGGAATATTTAGACGATTTATATAAAGCTGAACAGGTTGATATTTTATTGGCAGCCGATGTGTTATATGACCAGTGCAACCGTTTCTTCTTAGATGAGTTTTTAAAGTTTGCACCCGAAGTCTGGGTCGCAGATAGCCGTGTTAAAAACTTTAGTCATCCTAAATATCAAAAGATTGATGAAAGAAGTGCATCAACATGGCCAGACCTTGATGAAGCAAAAGAATTTAGAAATGTAAGCTTTTATAAGACGCTGTAAAAACAGCGTCTTTTTTTTATATTATGAGCAAGTATAACGAACGACTTTTAGTGTACTCGGGCGTGCTTCAAGCGCTTGGCGAGTCGCATAATCTTCACCATTGTTTAAACTTGGTGTATTAGATAAACCAAATGAGGCACGAGTTTCACCCAATTGAACACCATAATGTTCTTGTTGAGATGGGTTTGAAATCTCATTAATGCTGAGAACTGACAATTTATAAACTTTTTGAGAACCCAATACATTTTGACAAGCACGTTGCAATTTACGTTCATCTAATTGCTGATTAGTACGGCTAGCCAATGTATAAGCTAAAGTTGCGGAAGTTTTTGTTTGGTTTTCAATCTGATAGCCAGTTGAGCCATTATATTGTCGAGGGGTGGTCTGACAAGCAGTTAAAATAAACATGCTGCTTAATGCCAAACATAAAATACTTCTATTCATCAGTATCATCCTTATATTCTTATCTCTAGTATCTCATAAACACAACGATTGTTGGGGCTTAATCGCACGATTTAAGCTAACATCGGCTGGCGATATTAGCGCTTATTGGTAAAATATTAATGTTCTTTAATTTTTGAATGATGCTTAGTATCTTTCATAAAAATATAAATAATGAGTGAAATGAAGATCATAATAGTTACATAAATAAAGTACCAAGATTCATGACCGGCCTCTTTAAAACTCAAAGCAAAGAACTCTGCTGTACCGCCAAACAAGGTATTGGCAATCGCGTAGGGTAAAGCTACCCCTAAAGCCCGAATATGAGCAGGGAAAAGTTCAGCTTTAACCACGGCATTAATTGATGTATATCCCGTTACCATGACTAGACCTGCCAAACATAACCAGAAAGCAGTCCAATAATTATGTGTGGTTGCAAGGGTATTAAATAAAATATAAGTAAATAAAACCCCAGTTACACCAAAAGCGATCATGAGTGGTTTACGTCCGATTCGGTCTGACAAAGCACCAGCTACAGGTTGTAAGCACATGAAAATAAATAGCGCTAAAGTGGTAATTTGAGTGGCTTCGGGTTTTGTAAATCCGGAAGTATTCACTAAATATTTTTGTAGGTAAGTGGTGTAAGTATAAAAAGCTAAAGTTCCGCCAGCTGTTAAAAATAATACTGTAAAAGCTTCTTTTGGGTAGTGCTTGAATAAAGCAAACATGCCTGATTGTGGCTGGTCTTTTTCAGCTTGAGCATTTTTAAAAGATTGTGTTTCTAATAAGCCACGACGAATACGGAACACAACAATGGCAAGTAAAGCGCCAATAAAGAATGGAATGCGCCATCCCCAATCATGTAACTGTTGTTCGGTTAATACGATTTGTAATATTAAAAGAACACATAGAGCCGTCAATTGTCCTGCAATTAAGGTTACATATTGAAAGCTTGAGAAAAAACCACGTCGATTTCTTTCAGCCATTTCACTTAAATAGGTGGCGCTTGCACCATATTCACCGCCTACACTTAAACCTTGAATTAAACGTGCGACAACCAAAAGTAGTGGAGCGAATACGCCAATGCTTTCATAGGAAGGAGTGACTGCAATGAGTAGAGAACCGACACACATTAAAGTGACGGAAAGTGTAAGGCCTGCTTTACGTCCTTTACGGTCTGAATAGATCCCCATAATCCATGCACCGATTGGGCGCATTAAGAAACCTACAGCAAAAATAGCTGCAGCTTGTAGCAACTGTGCAGTTTGGCTACCTTTTGGGAAAAAAGCATGAGCAAAATAGAGGGTAAATGCGGCATATACATACCAGTCGTACCATTCGACAAGGTTACCAGCAGAACCACCTAAAATTGATTTTAGGCGAGTTTTTGTATCTAAATGAGGTTGTGGAGTTGTTACTGTAGAAGATTGATCAACCATGGGTCGCTCCATGTTTCGCTTGGGTTGAATGCTAAAAAAGAGAGAATTTATTCCGTTTTTACATATTATCTAGAGGAGTATTTCACTTTATTTTTTTTATGTCTGTAAAACAATGTTTATTATTTAAGCAAAGGGATAGGTTGAATATTTATGTGATTTCAAATTAGACAATTCGCATGTTCTTGTAGCTAAATTTTGACTTACTGCACATTATTTTCCCATAAAGATAAGAAAATTGATCAAGAATGACCAATGTTTAGTTTAAGAAGCAATATATGCGTTAAAAACAATGATATATTCCAAAGAAAATTTTGAATAATGCAGATAATGCAGTTAGACATGATGTTTTATTGTCATGAGCTAGTGTGTGTAAATAATGAAAGGGACGTTCAGATGTCAAATTGCCCGAAAAAATATATTGTCGCTTTCGATCAGGGAACAACAAGCTCAAGAGCAATTGTTTTAGATCATGATGCGAATGTTGTCAGTATTGCTCAAAAAGAATTTACTCAGATTTATCCTCAACCAGGTTGGGTCGAGCATGATCCTATGGAAATTTGGGCGACACAAAGTGCGGTATGGGTAGAGGCATTGGCTCAAGCTGGCATTAAGAGTGAACAAGTTGCGGCAATTGGGATTACAAACCAGCGAGAAACCACAATTGTATGGGATAAGAAAACAGGAAAACCTATTTACAATGCAATTGTTTGGCAAAGCCGTCAAACGACAGAGATATGTAATCAATTACATAAGGCGGGTTGGCAAGATCACGTCCGTAAAGTGACAGGTTTAGTAATTGACCCTTATTTTTCTGCCACCAAAATAAAATGGATTCTGGACCATGTAGAAGGAAGCCGTGAACGGGCCGAGCGAGGGGAGTTATTATTTGGTACGGTCGATACATGGTTAATCTGGAAATTAACCAATGGCGCAGCCCATGTCACTGATTTCACCAATGCTTCGCGAACAATGCTTTTTGATATTGAAAAGCTTAAATGGGATGAGAAACTTTTACAAGCTTTAGATATTCCTAAAGCAATGCTACCAGAGGTACGTAGTTCATCGGAGGTGTATGGTTATACACATACAATTAGTGGGCAAGAGGTTGGAATTCCAATTGCAGGTATAGCAGGGGATCAACAAGCTGCACTTTTTGGGCAAATGTGTGTAGAACCTGGACAAGCAAAAAATACTTATGGCACAGGTTGCTTTCTATTAATGAACACGGGTAAAAAGATTGTCCGTTCAGAGCATGGCTTACTGACGACGATTGCGTGTGGTGCACATGGTGAAGTGAACTATGCTTTAGAGGGCGCCGTATTTAATGGCGGCTCTTGCGTACAGTGGCTTCGTGATGAGCTGAAAGTAATTAAGAACGCTAAAGACTCGGAGCTTTATGCAACACGCGTAAAGGACAGTAATGGCGTATATGTAGTACCTGCCTTTACAGGTTTAGGTGCTCCATATTGGGATCCGACCGCTCGCGGAGCAATTTTTGGACTCACTCGTGGAGCGAGTATAGAGCATATTATTCGTGCAACTTTAGAGTCAATTGCTTACCAGACAAGAGATGTACTTGACGCGATGCAGCAAGATGCAGAAGAAGAGCTTCGAACACTCCGAGTTGATGGGGGAGTAACAGCTAATAATTTCTTAATGCAATTTCAGGCTGATATTTTAGCCACACCAGTTGAAAGACCAACCATGAAAGAAACAACGGCTTTAGGTGCTGCTTTTCTTGCTGGACTGGCAACAGGTTTCTGGCAAGATTTAAATGAATTAAGGAATAAGTCTGCAATAGAGAAAGTTTTCGAACCAAGTACCAGTCTTGAAGAAAATGAAGTTATGTATAAGGGATGGTTGAAGGCAGTTCAGCGTAGTCAAAATTGGGCAGAGGATTGATTTCTTATTAAACTAATTAAATCGCAGAGTAATCAATGACGGGCTAACCTGATAGGTATTTAAAATTGATTATTCTGCTTTTTTGATTGTTGTTTCATCAATTTGATGTTTTAATTTTTAATAACACAAACAATAAAAAGAAAATGAGAAATGACAGTACAAGCTAATGATTATTCAAAAATATATGATATTGCCGTGATTGGTGGCGGTATTAATGGTGTCGGTATTGCTAATGATGCAGCAGGCCGCGGATTATCCGTATTTTTATGTGAAAAAGACGATTTAGCTAGTCATACCTCATCTGCGAGCAGTAAATTAATTCACGGTGGTTTACGCTATTTAGAACA
Source organism: Acinetobacter sp. V102_4 (assembly GCF_031799005.1). Classification (NCBI taxonomy): domain Bacteria; kingdom Pseudomonadati; phylum Pseudomonadota; class Gammaproteobacteria; order Moraxellales; family Moraxellaceae; genus Acinetobacter; species Acinetobacter sp. V102_4. The sequence continues at coordinate 30,474 of NZ_JAVQNR010000041.1, forward strand.
TAAAGAATTTCGGTTGGTTAGAGAAGCTTTAGCAGAGCGTGAAGTCTTGTTGGCTAAAGCCCCTCATATTATTAAACCAATGCGTTTTATTATGCCTCATCGACCACATTTACGTCCTGCATGGTTAATTCGGGCAGGCCTATTTTTTTATGATCATTTAGGAAAACGAGAAAAATTATTAGGGTCAAATCTCATTTATTTCAAAGAAGATAGTCCCTTAAAACCAGCTATAACCCGTGGTTTTGAATATTCTGACTGTACTGTAGATGATGCACGTCTTGTCGTATTAAACGCGCTACAAGCGAAAGAGAATGGGGCTAAAGTTGTAACACGGACACGATGTATTAAAGCTTATAGACAACAAGAATTGTGGCATCTGGAATTACAAACTGGGGCTGAGCTTTATCAAATACGTGCAAAAGCCTTAGTGAATGCAGCAGGTCCTTGGGTCGAGGAAATTATTAGTGAAAATCTACAATTAAAATCGCCATATCAAATTCGGCTTATACAAGGAAGTCATATTGTTGTGCCTAAACTGTATGATTGCCATAAGGCTTTTATAATGCAAAATGAAGATCGACGTATTGTGTTTGCCATTCCTTATTTAGAACACTACACATTAATAGGTACAACAGATCAGGAATATTTAGATGATCCTCAAAAGGTAGAGATTACAGAAGTAGAAATTGATTACCTTTTAGCAGTGACAAATTCACATTTTAAAAAGCAGCTCACCCGCGCAGATATTGTAAGTCAGTTTTCTGGAGTGCGAGCTTTATGTGATGATGAGTCAGATAATCCTTCAGCAGTGACCCGTGACTATACTGTGGCGTTGCAAGTGGAAGATAAAACCACTCCCTTGCTGTCTGTATTTGGTGGAAAGATTACGACCTACCGGAAATTAGCGGAATCAGCTCTGGAACAACTTAGCCCATTTTTCATAGAGATGGGAGAGGAGTGGACCGCAAATGAAGTATTACCTGGTGCAGAGAATTGGACCACACTTGAAGATTTAGTTATAAGAATTCAAAACCAAGTGGAAGGGGTAACTGAGCAGCTTGCTACGCGCTGGGCAAATGCGTATGGCTCTAGAGTTTGGAATATTTTGCATGAGCAAAAAGCTCTTGAGCAGTTAGGACAAGATTTTGGTCACGGTTTATTTGAATCTGAAGTTCAGTATTTATGTGAAAATGAATGGGCAAATACGGCAGAAGATATATTGTGGCGTAGAACTAAGCTAGGTTTGGCATTTGATGAAAAACAAGTAAAAAATTTGGAAAGCTATTTGACTGGACGTCGACAAAAAGATGATGCCGCATAATAAAAAAGGTCGCATATAGCGACCTTTTTTATATTTAGCAATTAGAAGCCAGTTTTTACAGCTTCAAGTAAAGCTGTTTGGCGTTCTTTTAATGCTTTTGGTAAGCGTTCACCAAGTTTATTGAATAACTCAGTGTGGCTTTCAATTTCAGTAACCCACTGATCTTTATTTTGAGCTGTGATAAGGTCAAATTCTTCTTTAGAGAAATCAGTACCTTCCCAGTTCAAGTCATCGTAAGTTGGAACAAGACCAATTGGTGTTTCAACAGCGTTTGCACGACCTTCACAACGGTCAATGATCCACTCAAGAACACGCATGTTTTGACCGAAACCAGGCCATACGAAGTTGCCTTCAGCATCACGACGGAACCAGTTTACGTTGAAGATTTTTGGTAATTTATTACCAGCAGCTTCAGCTTTTGTACTTACTTCTTCACCAAGGCTTAACCAGTGATCGAAGTAGTCAGCCATGTTGTAGCCAGCAAATGGAAGCATCGCGAATGGGTCACGACGAACGATACCTTGTTGACCAACAGCAGCAGCAGTGGTTTCTGAACCCATAGTTGCAGCTTTATAAACGCCATCAACCCAATCAAAAGCTTCAGATACTAAAGGAACCGTATCTGCACGGCGACCACCGAAGATAAATGCAGAAATCGGAACACCTGCTGGATTTTCCCAGTCAGCATCGATAGAAGGGCATTGACCAGCAGCAACAGTGAAGCGCGCATTTGGATGAGCAGCTTTTTCACCATTTACGTGAGGTTGACCTTTCCAGTTAGTTAAGTTAGTTGGAATTTCTTTAGAAAGACCTTCCCACCATACTTCACCATCATTAGTCACCGCAACGTTTGTATAGATAACATCTTTGTGAAGAGTTGCCATACAGTTAGGGTTGGTCTTGGTATTTGTACCAGGAGCAACACCAAAGAAACCAGCTTCTGGATTGATTGCGTATAGACGACCATCTTCACCTGGTTTGATCCAAGCAATATCATCACCTACAGTCTCAATTTTCCAGCCTTCATAGCCTGCTGGTGGAATTAACATTGCGAAGTTTGTTTTACCGCATGCAGATGGGAATGCAGCAGCGATATAGTGTTTTTCACCTTGTGGGTTAGTTACACCAAGAATAAGCATATGTTCAGCTAACCAACCTTGTTCGCGTCCCATAACAGAAGCAATACGAAGTGCTAAACATTTCTTACCAAGTAATGCGTTACCGCCATAACCAGAACCATAAGACCAGATTTCACGAGTTTCTGGGTAATGAACGATGTATTTTTCAGGGTTGCAAGGCCATGCAACGTCTTTTTGCCCTTCAGCGAGTGGAGCACCTACGGTATGAATACAAGGAATAAATTCGCCGTCTGTACCTAACACGTCATAAACTGCTTTACCCATACGTGCCATTTTGCGCATGCTAACAGCAACGTAAGGAGAGTCAGTTAACTCAATGCCGATATGAGCAATATGGCTTCCAAGTGGACCCATAGAGAAAGGCACAACGTACATTGTACGACCTTCCATTGACCCTTCAAACAAACCATTTAACTTTTCACGCATAACAGCTGGTTCTTCCCAGTTGTTTGTCGCACCAGCATCTTCTTTCTTTTGAGAGCAAATGTAGGTACGATCTTCAACACGCGCAACATCAGATGGATCAGAATTTGCAAGATAAGAACCAGGATGTTTTTCTTGGTTTAATTTCTGCATGGTGCCGTTAGCGATCATCAAGTCGATTAGACGTTGATACTCTTCTTCGCTTCCGTCACACCATTCGATTTTTGCTGGTTTGGTTACGTTTGCAATTTCTTCAACCCATGCGATAAGCTTAGGATGACGAACGAATTCTGGTGCGTTCACTGTGGTCATGGTGAGGCCTATTCAAAATATGTACAACAATGTACAAGTCATTCATTGAGGTACAATGAAAGATCAAATAAAAAAGTGGCTGTATTAAAGCATAAAATCATAAAAAAAATAAGACTAAAGAATAAGAAATAGATATTTTGATTTTTAAGTTTTTTTGATTGAAATCATGAGTTTATTGTTTTTTGGTGTATTTTATTCTTTACATTTTTATGTTGTATGTGTGTTATTTATATTATTTATTTTTTTTAAAATCAATGACTTGATGTTTAAATTTTTCTTGAGAATTATTATTGATTAAACAAATGATCATCATTCGAAATTTACATAAAGAGACTTTTATTAGGCGATTTTATATACAAAATATAGGGTAAATCCTCTCTAAGATAATAAAAATGCGGACTTTAAAACCTCTCTCTATCATCTATAACCAGAAATCGGGTTTTCATGCTTCGAAACATGAAGATATGTATGAACAATTAATGACTGTACTTACTGAATTTGGTTTTGAAATACAAGTTTTTGAATTAGCAGAGGGCGTCACCTTTGATGATTTGATGAATAAAGTCATCCATCGGCATAGTGAAAGTGCAAATTTAGGCGTCGTTGTTGCAGCTGGTGGTGATGGGACGTTAAATGCAGTCGCTTCAAAACTTCGACACACCAATATCCCTATGGGAATTTTACCTTTGGGGACTTTTAATTATGTCGCTAAAGTTTTAGATATTCCTTTAGATTTGTTAGAAGCTGCTGAAGTCATCGCTACAGGCACACCACGTTCTGTACATATTGCGACGATTAACGATCATATTTATTTGAACAATGCGAGCTTAGGCCTTTATCCATTGTTTATAAAAAAACGCGAGCTCTACAATAAATACTTAGGTCGTTTGCCTTTACATGCCTATACCTCGGCTTTGGACGTTTTATTAAGAGAAAATAAATCAATGAAACTCTCCGTCACGGTTGATGGTAAGAAATATCCAGTCAAAACACCTCTAATTTTCTTTGGTAATAATCAATTGCAACTATGTGATATGAAACTAAGAATTGCGGATTGTGCTGCACAAGGGCGAGTCGCTGGAGTGGTCATTACAAAAAGTGATAGGCTTAGTTTATTAAACATGTTGTGGCAGTGGATTCAAGGCAAAGTAGAAGAGGCACAAGATGTTTATAGTTTTTGTGCAGACCATGTGATGGTAGATTGTGCAAAAAGATCAAAACTTACCGTGGCTTTAGATGGTGAAATATTAGAGATGAAAACACCATTAAATTTCACTGTAGAAAAGAATGCTTTAAATATTATGGTGCCAAATGTTACTACATCTGTCTGATTTGCATTTTGGAACAGAAATTGAGGCCTGTTTAGATGCGATTCGGCTTTTTTGTACCCAACATAGACCTGAAGTTATTGTTGTGAGTGGAGATATTACTCAGCGTGCTCGATACCAACAGTTTTATAATTGTCGCCAATTTTTAGATAGTCTTAATATTCCTTATCTTATTGTACCGGGTAATCACGATATTCCTTTGTATCATGTCTGGAACCGTTTTTTTTCTCCATTTACTCGCTATCAATATTTTTTTGGTCAGCTTGAACCCACATTAGAAACTGAGCATTTTTATATTGTTGGCGTAAATAGTATACGCCGCCGTTATCACACACGTGGGCATATTTCGATTGAACAAATACAAGCTACATATGAGCGATTACAGCAAGGACCATCTCATAAACTTAAGTTAGTTGTTTTTCATCAGCCTTTTTATACCCCGCCTGATGACGAGCATGGTATTAAAGATTGTCCTGTATTAGGAAAAATAGCGCTCGAAAAATGGAGTACTACAGGGCTATTCGGTATGTTACATGGGCATCTACATAAAACGGCTGTATATGATTTAACACAGATCTATCATTTAGAAATAGATCATCCTATTTATGACATTCATGCAGGAACAGCGACATCTAGCCGTTTGCATTATCATGTTCCGAATAGTTTTAATGTCATTTCAAATGAGGGAAAAATTGATCATTATTGGTTTAACTCGACGAAGGGAGAGTTCACTTCTAGCTAACTTAAATTTTAATAAGATTTCTTAATGATGTGGTTGGCTTAAAAATAAACAAAAATAGAAGTTTTTTTTCATTTTCCCCTTGAAGCGTTTTTTTTCATCCCCACAAAAGTGACATCTAAATATTTTGTTATTGCTCTGGATTATGGCAATAACGATTAATCAAAAAGACTTAGTCTGGTGGAGTTAATTATGAGCAACATTCGTCCATTACATGATCGCGTTGTAATTCGTCGCGTAGAAGAAGAAACCAAAACTGCTGGTGGTATTTTACTTCCAGGTTCTGCTGCTGAGAAACCTTCGCAAGGTGAGGTAATTGCAGTAGGTAATGGTCAAATCACTGAGAATGGCGTACGTGCTTTGGATGTTAAAGTTGGTGACAAAGTATTGTTTGGTACTTATGCAGGTACAACAGTGAAAGTAAGTGGTGAAGAACTCTTAATCATGAAAGAGTCAGATATTTTAGCTGTGTTGGAAGGCTAATCAATCCATAACTCAATCCATTATCAGATTCAGTATTTAAAAAGATTCGGAGTTTAATATGTCAGCTAAAGACGTAAAATTTGGTGATTCAGCTCGCTCAAAAATGATTGCAGGCGTAAACGTACTTGCAGATGCTGTTAAAGTGACTTTAGGCCCTAAAGGTCGTAACGTTGTTATTGACCGTTCTTTTGGTGCTCCGCACATTACTAAAGACGGTGTAACTGTTGCTAAAGAAATTTCATTAAAAGACAAGTTTGAAAACATGGGTGCTCAACTTGTTCGTGAAGTTTCTAGCAAAACTAACGACATCGCTGGTGACGGTACGACAACTGCAACTGTACTTGCTCAAGCAATTTTGAATGAAGGGATCAAATCTGTAACTGCAGGTATGAACCCAATGGATTTAAAACGTGGTATCGATATCGCAGTAAGAACTGTAGTTGAAAATATCCGTTCAAACGCAAAACCTGCTGATGATTTCAAAGCGATCGAACAAGTTGGTTCTATCTCTGCAAACTCTGATACTACTGTTGGTAAACTTATCGCTCAAGCGATGGAAAAAGTAGGTAAAGAAGGCGTAATCACTGTAGAAGAAGGTTCTGGCTTCGAAGACGCATTAGACGTTGTAGAAGGTATGCAGTTTGACCGTGGTTATATTTCTCCGTACTTTGCAAACAAGCAAGATACTTTAACGGCTGAGCTTGAAAACCCGTTCATCCTTCTTGTTGACAAAAAAATCGGTAACATTCGTGAATTGATTTCTGTTTTAGAAGCAGTTGCGAAAACTGGTAAACCACTTCTTATCATCGCTGAAGATGTTGAAGGCGAAGCGCTTGCTACACTTGTTGTAAACAACATGCGCGGCATTATCAAAGTATGTGCTGTTAAAGCTCCTGGCTTTGGTGACCGTCGTAAAGCAATGCTTCAAGACATCGCAATCTTGACTGGTGCAACTGTTATTTCTGAAGAAGTTGGTATGTCTTTAGAGCAAGCGACTCTTCAAGATTTAGGTACTGCACACAAAATCACTGTTTCTAAAGAAAACACTGTGATTGTTGATGGTGCTGGTGATGCAGCTGCAATCGCTGAGCGTGTTCAACAAATCCGTGCTCAAATTGAAGAATCTTCTTCAGAATATGACCGTGAAAAATTACAAGAACGTGTTGCTAAATTAGCAGGCGGTGTTGCTGTAATTAAAATCGGTGCGGCAACTGAAGTTGAAATGAAAGAGAAGAAAGACCGCGTAGATGACGCACTTCATGCAACTCGCGCAGCAGTTGAAGAAGGTGTGGTTGCTGGTGGTGGTGTTGCGCTAGTACGTGCTGTAAATGTATTAGACAACCTAAAAGGTGCTAACGAAGATCAAACTGCGGGTATCAACATTTTACGCCGTGCGATCGAAGCTCCACTTCGTCAAATCGTTTCAAACGCAGGTGATGAGCCATCTGTAGTGATTAATGCAGTTAAAGCTGGTGAAGGTAACTTCGGTTACAACGCAGCAACTGGCGAATATGGCGATATGTTAGAAATGGGTATTCTTGACCCTGCTAAAGTAACTCGTTCTGCACTTGAACACGCTGCTTCTGTAGCTGGTTTAATGTTAACTACAGAATGTATGATTACTGACATTCCAGAAGATAAACCAGCTGTTCCAGATATGGGCGGTATGGGTGGTATGGGCGGCATGATGTAATAACACATCAACGCTTTAACCAAAAAATCCCTGCTTATGCAGGGATTTTTTATTTTTCACGTAATTTTAAGAAATCGTTAAGTTCAATAACTTATATTAAAAACAGGAACAGCAGCTAGAAGTTCCTCTTTGTTACAGCCATGCTTATTTACTTATAAGCATGGTTTTTTTTATCCTAATAAAATGAACAACCATGTAATGGCAATGATAGAAAGTGCAACAAATTGAGCCGCACTTCCCATATCTTTTGCATTTTTAGAAAGTTGATGTTTTTCAAGAGAAACTCGGTCAACCACTGCTTCAATAGCTGAATTGAACAGTTCAACGATCATTGCAAACAAACATACAATAATCATTAACACATGTTCACTGCGGGTCACATCAAGAAAAAAACTGACTGGAATTAAAATAAGGTTAATTAAAACAATTTGGCGGAAAGCTGCCTCATTTTTATAGGCTGCTTTAAATCCCGAAATAGAGTAAGCCGTTGCATTTAATATACGCTTGAGCCCACTTTTACCCTTATAAGGAGAATAGCTATTCATTTACTTATATTTCTGACACTTTTCATGCATTATACAATTTGCGTCTTAAAAAATTATTAAATCTTTTTTAAAGATTTTGACTTTATAACTGAATAGAGAAGAAGAGATGAAAAAATTATATGTAGCTTTGGGTCTTGCATTTTGTAGCATGCACGCAACGTATGCTGAGCAAGCTCCCACCCAACAAGTACCAGGTTATTATAAGCATCAATTTGGCAAATACCGTGTAACTTCTTTACTTGATGGCACGATTTATCTGAATCCTAACTTGTTTAAAAACTTAAATCAGACTCAGAAAACTAAAATATTAACTAAATATGCTGCTGTGAATGAGAAGGGGATTCAAACTTCAGTCAATGCATTTTTAGTAGACGATGGCAAAAGTTTGACGCTTGTGGATAGTGGTGCAGCAAGCTGCTTTGGTCCACAACTTGGCTCGATTGCAAAAAATATTGAATTGGCAGGTTATCAACTGGCAAATGTAAAAACAGTATTGCTCACGCATTTACACCCAGACCATGTATGCGGTATTGCTCAAAATGGAAAAGCAGTATTTCCAAATGCAACCGTTTATGCACATGAACGTGAGGCTGATTATTGGTTAAATCCAGCTTCTGAAAAAACAGTGCCAGCAGATAAAAAAGAAAGCTACTTAGGTACTGTGAAAAATGTAAAAACTGCTCTTGCTCCTTATCAAGCAAAAAAAGCATTCAAGACATTTAAAGATGGTGATGTCATTCAAGGCTTTGAAGTGATCGATACGCGTGGCCATACGCCTGGCCATCATAGCTTTCGCTTAAAGAGTAATGATCAGCAAATCATTTTTGTTGGAGACATTGTTCACTCACATTCTTTGCAGTTTGATGCTCCAAAAACAGGAGTGGATTTTGATGTGAATTCTGAGCAGGCAATTAATACCCGTTTAAAAATGTTCGCTGAAATTTCAAATAAACAGCAATGGGTCGCAGCACCACATTTACCATTTCCAGGCATTGGTCATGTTTATAAAGTAAACGCTGAGCAATATCAGTGGATCCCACTTTATTTTGATAATGTCGTAGAGAAATAAAAAAAACAGGGCATTTATTGCCCTGTTTTTTTTATTAAAAACTTTAATTATTTTGCGGCTTTTTCATAATTAATAACGGCTTCACGGCCAAGTGCTGGGTCATCTGTAAAGACACCATCAACACCAGCTTTGAAATAGGCTTCAAACTCTTTTAACGCACCAGATGGACAGCGCTCCGCTGGTTTATCTTGACTACATTTTAAAGGCTTTGGTAAATAATTATTTTCTGGACGGAAAGTATAAGGATGTACTTTTAAGCCAGCCGTATGTGCATCAGAAATAAATGAAGTCGTTTGAACTGAGCCATTGTTATTAAAGTTAAGAATATAGCCTTTACTTGGTCCTACACCGTTTGCGTATTTAGCCACGTCTTTTAAACCTTGTGCTGTGGCTAAATCGGCATAAGTTTTAGTTTCTCCAGATTCAACAAAGTCGGCTGGTTGTGAAGTCTTAGCATCATATAGTTGAATGATTTGTGCGTGTTTAATCGTTTTATGAAGGTCGAGCTGATCTTTTAAATATTTTAAATTACTCACTTCAAAAGACTGTAAATAAACAGGCGCAATATCACGCGTATATTTATATTTGGCTAATGTTTTAAGAAGGGTATCTTCCATTGCCAGATTATGATTTTTAAAGTAAGTAGGATGTTTGGTTTCAATATATAAACCAATAATTTTTCCCGTTTTCTTATAATTTGCTTCAGCCAGCTCAATCACTTGTTCTAGAGTTGGGACAGGGTAAAGGTCGTTATAAGCTGTGTTTGCTGGTCGAAATTCTGGAATACGTTCACGTGCTTTAAGTTGCTGTAATTCACTTAAAGTGAAGTCTTCTGTAAACCAACCAGTTAAGTCTTTACCATCAATATTTTTCGTTATTTTACGGTCTGCAAACTGGCCTAAGGTACTTACATTGGTTGTGCCGCCAATCTCATTTTCATGGCGAGTAACCAATACACCATCTTTTGTGGATACTAGATCTGGTTCAATAAAATCTGCACCATCATCTATGGCTTTTTGATATGAAGCTAAAGTGTGTTCTGGACGTAAAGCGCTAGCGCCACGGTGTCCTACTACTAGAATTTTAGGAAGTTGATATTCTGGCGTAGTTGGTGTGTTTTCAGTTTTATCATCGTCATTACAACCAACTAAGCTAATTAAACTTAAGCATAAAATTGCTTTTTTAAACATAATTCTACTCATATTGTTTTAGTCTAAACGAAACTAGTCTCCCGATTGAACTTGACATGATCATGAAGAATTCATGAATTTTTAGTGACACTTTTTAAAACCTTGTTTATGGGTTTGTAGGAAATGCCCATTCTGGCTTTGTTTTTGTCTTAATTGCATTTATTGTGTTAATTCTACTTGTCTTTTATATATCGCTCGTTGATGATCAAGATGCCGAATTCGGTATTGCCACCTGTTAATTGACGACTTAATTCTGAGCAGCCATGCTATCTAAATTCTTTATTCAGCGCCCTATTTTTGCCAGTGTACTAGCAATTATTGTTATGGCATTTGGTATTTTCTCGGTGCTGAATTTACCCGTAGAACGTTATCCTGATATTGCACCTCCAAAAATTACAGTATCGGCAAGTTATAGTGGGGCAGATGCACAAACGGTTGAGCAAAGTGTTACTCAGATTTTAGAACAGCAAATACAGGGCATAGATCACTTACTTTATTTCAGTTCGACCAGTGACTCATCAGGGCGTAGCCGAATTACAATTAGTTTTGATAATGGAACAAATCCTGATACGGCACAGGTACAAGTACAAAATAGTATTAGTGGCGTCATAAGACGTTTGCCCGATGAAGTGCAACGCCAAGGAGTGACGGTAAGTAAGTCACTCGGTGATACTTTTATGGTGGTAGGTTTATATGACTCGACAGGTAAAGCGGGGAACATTGAGCTATCGGATTACTTAACTACGCATGTGGTAGATGACCTGAACCGTATTGAAGGGGTAGGCGAGTCGGATGTTTTTGGTTCGCAATATGCAATACGAATCTGGCTAAACCCCGATAAATTAAAACAATATAATTTAATGCCAAGTGATGTTGCCAGTGCAATCACTGCTCAAAATACACAGGTGGCCGCAGGTGCGATTGGTGATTTACCTGTTATCGATGGGCAGTATTTAAATACGAAAGTTACAGCAGGTTCTCGACTAAAAACAGTCGAAGAGTTTAAAAATATTGTAGTGAAATCAAATCAAACAGCGAGCTATGTCTATTTAAAAGATATTGCCAGAGTTGAGTTGGGTGCAGAAAACTATCAGTCTTTTAACACCATTAATGGCTATCCTGCTGCTGGTTTAGGTATTTCGTTATCTTCAGGTGCGAATGCAATTCAAACCTCTAAGCTTATTCATCAAACTCTAGATCAGGTTACAAGCAAGTTACCAGCCGGATATAAAATTGTTTATCCACGAGATAACACGCCGTTTGTTCAAGAGTCGATTAAGGAAGTTGTAAAGACGCTTATTGAAGCGATTATTCTCGTTATTTTGGTGATGTTCCTATTTTTACAAAGCTGGCGAGCTACACTCATTCCGAGTATTACTGTGCCGGTTGTTATTTTAGGAACTTTTGCTGTCTTATATGTGCTTGGTTTTAGTATTAACACTTTAACTTTATTTGCACTGGTACTCGCCATTGGCTTGTTAGTTGATGATGCCATTGTGGTTGTCGAAAACGTTGAACGGCTCATGCATGAACAGCATTTAACACCAAAAGAAGCAGCCATTGAGTCGATGGGAGAAATTAGTGGAGCTTTAATTGGGATTACATTGGTTTTAACTGCGGTTTTTATTCCAATGTCCTTTTTAGGTGGTTCAATTGGGGTGATTTACCGTCAGTTTTCCATTACTTTAGTTGCTGCTATGGCGTTATCGCTCGTCGTTGCCTTAGTGCTTACACCAGCTTTGTGTGCCCTAATTTTAAAACCTAACCCTGAGCCTATGCGTTGGGCGGTTTGGTTTAACCAAAAAATTGATCAACTTAAAAATCAATATATCAAGATCGTACAAACAAGCATTCGTTACAGTAAATCGGTTGTTGTGATTTTTGTGGCTTTGATTGCTGTTTTCGCCCTGTTCTATAGCGGTTTAAAAAGTGGATTTATTCCTAAAGAAGATCAAGGCATTTTAAGTGTTCAAATTAAGCTTGTTGATAGCGCTCCAATTTCTCAAAGTCAGAAAATTGGTGAACAAGTTCGTCAATATTTCCTGACTCAAGAAGATAAAAATGTCGACTTGGTTTTAATCCGTTATGGCCGAAATTACTCGGGTACAGGACAGAACTTGGCACAAGGATTTATTGCTTTAAAACCGTGGGATGTGCGTACAGGAAAAGATGATTCGGCAGACGCTATACAAAAGCGTGCGATGAAATATTTTAGTCGTTTTAATAATGCTCAAATCAATGTGACTTTACCTGCTTCGGTCAATGGTTTAGGTCAAACTGATGGTATGGATTTATGGATTCAAGATTTAAATGGGCAGGGGCAAGATTTTCTAGATAGCACCTTCCGTCAGTTGCAAACACAGAGCAAAAGCTACTCAAGTTTTGAAAACTTTGATAAGCAATCAACCAATAGTAAAGCAAACCTCAATATTAAGATTGACCAGAAACAAGCATTAGCAAATGGTTTAGAACTCCCTGCAATTAATAACACCCTGTCGAGTGCGTGGGGTGGAACTTATGTAAATGACTTTATTGACCGCGGTCGTATCAAGCGTGTCATGATTCAAGGTGATGCGGAGTTCAGATCGAAACCGGAAGATTTATATAACTGGTCTGTACGTAATAACCAAAATGAAATGGTGCCTTTTAGTTCATTTGCTAACTTTAGTTGGGGCGGAGCTCCTGAAATCGTAAAACGCTATATGGGATATAGTGCTTTACAGCTACAGGCAGATGTTGCGAGTGGCAGCAGTTCAGGTCAGGCAATGAAAGATGTTGAACAACTCGTAAATCAGCAAAAGGATGTGGGTTTAGCGTGGACAGGTTTATCTTTTGAAGAACAGAAGTCGACAAATCAGGCCGTCTGGTTATATTTAATTTCAGCGGGCTTTATTTTCTTATGTTTAGCAGCTTTGTATGAAAGCTTAAGCATTCCAGCCGCTGTGATGACTTCTATTCCGCTGGGCGTAGGGGGAAGTGTAATTTTCTCTTATATTTTCGGCCTGCCGAATGACGTATATTTCCAAATCGCACTATTAACCACGATTGGCCTATCGTGTAAAAACGCAATTTTGATTGTTGAGTTTGCAGCCTTGGCTCAAGAAAAGGGTAAGAATGCGATTCAAGCGGCTTTAGAAGGCGCTAGCTTGCGTTTAAGACCCATTCTAATGACTTCCTTAGCCTTTGGTGCTGGAGTAATCCCTTTGGTCTTTGCACAAGGTGCAGGGGCTGTGAGTCGCCAAGAAATCGGTATTAGTATTTTAGGTGGCGTCATGTTTGGTACTGTGCTGGTTTTATTCTTTATTCCAGTGATGTACGTGTTGCTTCGTTCATTGTTTAGATCGAAAGCTTCTAGTTAAAAGCAAACTATTTTAAAAAGAGACATTAAATCAAGTATATTAAGTTTAACTTTCCTTAGTGTATTTGGTTGAGATGCCTCAAGAAAAAAAATTAACAGAGCAGCAGGTCATCGCACTAGAACGAGACCTTGCCAAGTTTGCCACCATGATGGATAGTGCAGTTCGCATTCCTTTTACAAAGCAGGGTATTGGTGCTGATGCTGCACTGAGTACTATTCCAATTGCTGGTGATGTCGCTGGTTTCGCGCTGACTTGCTATGCCATTTATAAAGCCAAACAAATTGGTGTGCCCCAACATAAATTAACTCCAGTCATCAAACTGGCAGTTGTAGATGCTGTAGTGGGCTTTGTTCCAGTTGCAGGAACTATTTTCGATATTTTTATACGACCTAGTAGAAAAGCATTAGATGTGGTGCATACGCACATACGTGAAGAATATGCGATTCAAAGTGATATTCATGTCGTTCATCCATATTTACATGAACAGCTCGAAAAGAAGCAGCAGCACTCAGCTTTCTGGCGTAATCCTGTGGTGAGTTGGTTATGGTTACATATACCCGATTTATTAGGTGCTTTTGTACTACTTTTAATTGGCTTGGCTGTTTGGTGGGGAGCAAGTTATCTGTGGAGCTTCTATCAAACCATGTAATAAAAATAAAGCCTCCGATTGGAGGCTTTATTTCTTCACGTTAAACGTTTTATGGGCAATCTAATTGATGTAAAGCTGCCACACGTTGTTCAATTGTTGGGTGGGTTTGGAACAAAGCAGCTAAGCTAAAACCTTGTTCTTTACCTTCCGCAATCGCGAAAGCTTTCATTTCTTTTGGCATTTGATCTGGCATTTCTGTCTCAGCTTGTAGACGTAATAATGCAGAAATCATTGCTTGTTTACCTGCTAAACGCGCACCGGCTTCATCAGCACGATATTCACGATAACGAGAGAACCACATCACAATCGCAGAAGCGAGAATACCAAAGACAATATCTAATACCATGGTAATAACGAAGTAACCCATACCCGGTGCTTCATCATCCTGACGACCAAAAACATTACGGTCGATAAAGTCACCGACTACACGAGCAAAGAACATTACAAAGGCGTTCACGACACCTTGGATGAGTGCTAGGGTAACCATATCACCATTTGCAACGTGGCCAATCTCATGCGCAAGCACAGCACGGAGCTCGTCTTTATTCATACGCTCAAGTAGACCAGATGAAACGGCAACTAAGGCATCATTTTTATTCCAGCCTGTTGCAAAGGCATTGGATTGATATGATGGAAAAATACCAACCTCCGGCATATTAATACCAGAACGTTGAGAAAGTTCAGCGACTGTTTGCAATAACCAGCTTTCAGCTTGGTTACGAGGAGCATTCGGGTCGATCAGTTCTGTACCGGTCGTTTTCTTAGCCATCCATTTTGACATGAATAACGAGATTAAAGATCCCACCATACCAAACACAAAACAGATTACTAAAAGGTTGCCTAGATTCAAGCCACCCGCGCCATGGTAACTACCGACACCGAAGAGTGACAAAATAATGCCAGCTACAACCAGTACCGCGAGGTTGGTAAGCAAAAACAAACCAATCCGCATCATTGAGAAAACCCTCTTATAAATAAAATGTTATCTGATTTACAAATTCTAAATCATGCAGCTAATATGCGGGGCTTAGGAGAAAAATTCAAGAAAAAAATAAGGAATTGATACATTCTTTCACGTAGCAGAATGTACCTAAATT
The DNA here is from genome assembly GCF_031799005.1 of Acinetobacter sp. V102_4. Lineage (NCBI taxonomy): Bacteria > Pseudomonadati > Pseudomonadota > Gammaproteobacteria > Moraxellales > Moraxellaceae > Acinetobacter > Acinetobacter sp. V102_4. Next base: position 45,821 of record NZ_JAVQNR010000041.1, read on the forward strand.
TAAAGAATTATTGGCTAAATTCGCCTAAATGGTAAGGATCAGGTAATAGATCATTACAATTTAAAGCACAGGAACTTGAGGAAATAGATCCGTCACTAAAAGTTTTTATTCAATTCGAATATGTGCGATAGCAGTGGCGTTGTTCGTGACATAAGTACCCGTAGGCGCATCAGTAAATGTCCCATTAGATAAAGTCACAATTTGACGAGAAGAGGAATATTTAGGTGCTGGCGCTGCTATTTGCGCTGTTGTGTTGTCCCTTAAATTAGAAGATTGAGAAGAGACTTGCGCAGAAGTATTAGTAAAAGATGAAAAACCTGAACCAGATGAATATAAGTTTTGATATCGACTGGTTACACGGCGCACGTAATCTTGTGTTTCACGAAAAGGTGGAATACCGCCATATTTATCAACGTTACCTTCACCTGCATTGTAAGCAGCAAGAGCCATTTGTGTATTGCCACGAAAACGTTTGAGCAGCCAGCTTAAATATTTTGCACCTGCAAAAATATTTTGCTGAGCATCGAAGGCATTGGTCACGTTAAATCGACGTGCAGTCGCAGGCATAAGCTGCATAAGGCCTTGCGCCCCGACTGGAGAGCGAGCATTTACATTAAATCCTGACTCGGTATGCATGACGGCCTTAATTAAGCCTTCTGATACGCCGTGTTGCTGTGCAGCCTGTTTAATAATGTGGTCAAAAGCATTTTTATTTTTATTGTAGCTTGGTAGAACAGAGGCTTCTGAGGCTCCCCAGTTCGTATAACTATGAATATTACTGTCAGGGTAATAGGTCACTTTTACTTTCTTAAGTGATTGATCATAACTTTTTCGATTCGTCAGCAATGTACTACCATTTTTATCTTGGTAAATATACATCTGACCTGCTGAGCTCGACGTTATGCCGGCCGAAAAAGTGGTCATCCCCACGAAACAAGAAAAAAGAAATTGAACCGATTTTTTCATTTTATGTTATTCACAATTTTAAGGTATTCAAAACTTGTCGAAGAGTTTATCAAAAAATATTACAGAAAGAACTTTTGTGTAATTTTTTTTATTTCGACTCTTTCAAAAAATCAAGCTGTTTTGTTCGAATGCTCATCAAAAAAAATTAAAAATTATTTTTAAAATGATTCTATTGACTTGGATAACATGTTGATATTAAAGGGTAAAAAACATTGGTTAAAAAATGATCAATTTAAATAAAACCCTTAACAGAAGGCCTAAACAGTTTGTCAAGTACGAAGAAATCCACAATTTTATCCACAGGTTTTGTGGAAAACTGTGGAAAAGTCCAAAAAGTAAGCACTTTGCACAAATTTTGAACGCTTCAGTCAAAATAGAGCACGACTTTTGCATCATGCAGGAGCAATGTGACGGCTTCAAGAATTGAAACTATTCTTTTGATGCGATTCTCGTCCGAATCATATAAAATTGCGCGGTATTTTTATTTATGGGTATATCTCGTCTATGTACGCGCCAGTTGAGTCTAATCAGGGATTTAATTTTAAGCCTGAACTTCCAACAAGCTCGGCCTATTACCGTTTGCTCAAGAAGCTTCGCCGTCAAGTTGGGCATGCTATTCGTGACTTCAATATGCTTGAAGAGGGCGATAAGGTCATGGTGTGTGTGTCTGGTGGTAAAGACAGTTATACCTTGCTCGATATCATGTTGCAGTTTAAACGTATTGCACCAATCAATTTTGATGTTGTTGCGGTTAACCTTGACCAAAAGCAACCAGGCTTTCCTGAAGATGTCTTACCTCGTTATATGGAAGAAAATAACATTCCATATTACATTTTAGAAAAAGACACCTATACCATTACTAAGCGTTTAACACCGGAAGGTAAAACCTACTGTGCAGTATGTTCGCGTTTACGTCGTGGTTCGTTGTATGGCTTTGCACAAGAAATTGGTGCGACTAAAGTTGCTTTAGGACATCACCGCGATGACATTCTTGCAACGTTCTTCTTAAATCTGTTTCATGGTGGTAGTTTAAAGGCGATGCCTCCAAAGCTTTTATCATCAGATAAGAAAAATATTCTGATTCGTCCATTGGCATATGTTGAAGAAAAAGACATCATCAAATATGCTGAGTTACGTCAGTTCCCAATCATTCCATGTAATCTTTGTGGCTCGCAGGAAAACTTACAGCGTGCCATGCTCAATGAAATGCTACGTGACTGGGATAAACAATATCCGAAACGTTTACACAGCATTTTCGGTGCGTTACAAAACGTATCTCCATCTCAGTTAGCGGACCGTGAACTGTTCGATTTCGAAGCGCTAGATTCTCAGCGCGAGCTGGATTTTAAAGATACTGAAGAGCTTAAAAACCGTTTAGATGTCGTGAACTTAAGTTTTGCTGCTGAGTAAAACTACTTGATAAGTCAATTAAAGGCACTTTATAAACAAGTGCCTTTAATGTATCAAAATACTAAAAAATGAATGTTCCGTACAAAAAGTCATAGCCCAAAATTTAAATTACATGCTATAACAACGCTCAAGCAGAATTGCTTCACATGATGTTGTCTGGATAGACAACTAGAGAAATTGAACAAATAAATTTGAGGAAGAATCATGCCTGCATTTTTAACTGAAGATTGGTTTGCTACTGTCGAAAAATTAACTGCTGAAGCAGGGGATCTTAATTTGCCACCCGCTCTTGCGAATTTGGCAATTAATTTAGTAGTTACAGATGCTTCTGGAAATACCGAATTAGCTTTAGATGGGGGTAAAATCAAAAAAGGTTTGTCTTCAAATGCCAAAACAACTTTAAACATGGATGCTGAAACTTTACGTAAAGTATTCTTAGAGTTTGATATGGCTGCTGCTATGCAGGCATTCATGACTGGTAAAATTAAAGTTCAAGGTGATATGTCTCAATTGATGGCTTTGCAAACAGCCAAGCCAAGCCAAGAACAAAAAGATTTGTTCAAGAAAGTGTTAGAGCAAACAGCTTAAATTTCAAAGAATTCATATAAAAAGCTTACCCATAGAGGTAAGCTTTTTATTTATACAAACAATGAATTTATCAACTTTTAAACAATAAAAATTAGATATTGATTCGTGTTTGCGCCGTTTTGATATGTTCAAGATAAGCACGAATACGAGTGACATATTGAACCGCTTGCTTATATCGACCATTACGCGTTTTATTACTTTGCAAATAATCGTAGAGATTAACCCACTGATTTGGATCTTTCCCTTGTGCCTGCAAGCGCTTCTGAATCTGGTTTACCGCACCTGGTCCCATATTATAGGCTACAAGCGCATACCAGTTCCGATCAGGGAAAGGAATATCATCATATTCACTTAGCATCTGGTCGTAATACTTCGCGCCACCTTGAATGCTTTGAGCTGGATCACTACGATTGCTCACACCCATTGCTCGAGCAGTGCTATTGGTCAGCATCATTAAGCCACGAACGCCTGTGGGAGAAACAGATTCTGGCTTTAAGTATGATTCTTGATAACCAATGGCTGCAAGTAAATGCCAGTCGAGATCATATTTAGCTGCACTTTGTTTAAAGCTCGCTTTATAAATCGGTAAACGCGTCGTTAAGTCACGTTGAATGGTTGACCAAGCTTCTGGTTTCACCACATTACGATTATAGAAAGAAGCAAGTTGCTGGGTTACACCATTTTGCTTACTTTGGCATACAAAGCCACTAGCGGTCTGGGTAAGAGGGTCATCAGCTTGTTTAAACACCCAGCTTAACTCAGGATTTAAACCATTTTTTTGCAAATCGACTGTGTCACCACAACTTGCAGAAAAGGACATTAAACCTTTGTTCTCGATGGTACTTAAACCAGCGGTCGTCATTGCAAAGTTTGCTTTACCTTGCTGAACCCATCTAAGTGCAGTGGCATTGTCTGCCACGATTTTAAAGTCCAGCTTTACATTAAGGGTTTGTGCATAGTTACGTGCTAAGTCGTAACCAAAACCATGTAAAAACTGATCTTCTTTGAAAACGTTTGTCGGGCTTTCTACCGCAACAACAGTTAGAGTATTTGTATTTACTACAGTATTGTACTGTAGGGTTTTTCCTGCATTAATACTATGAAATGGAAAAAGCATAGTACTGAGTGCAAGCGCTTTTAACGGGAGAGAAGAAAATAAAGAGTTAAGGCAAAGCCTCGACCCTGAACTTGAATTACTGTGCATGTTGTCTCCGCTACAGATAATTTATGCCCAAAAAGTCAGACAATAAGCTGCCATAACTTTTAAAAGTTGATAAATTCAATAAGGGGTGGGCAGTCATGACGTCATTCAAAATGACATGAAATGAAAAAAACAAACTGTGTAGAAAATCTACATAGTTTCCTAAAAGGTTAAAAAATGCTCAACATTTAATCTGCGCGCATCATAGTATTGAAAAAAAGTATTGTCAAATTTCGTACAATTAAATATTCGATATATCATCATAAACACATGAATTTCTTAAGGAAGAAAATTTATACACTTCTGATATGAGAAAATAGGGTATAAAATGCTACATCTTGTAAGCGATATGTTGTTGAACAGTGGTTTTTAATCATGAAATCTAACTTAATCACCCGATCAGGGCATGACAAATTAGTTGCTGAATTAAAACAACTTTGGCATGAAGAAAGACCGGAAATCACAAAGAAAGTGAATTGGGCTGCAAGCTTGGGTGATCGCAGTGAAAATGCAGATTATCAGTACAATAAGCAGCTCCTTAGAAAAATTGATCGACGAGTACGCTATTTAGGAAAACGTTTAGAAGAATTAAAAATCATTGATTACTCACCTGAGCAAGACGGTAAGGTTTATTTTGGCGCTTGGGTCGAGATTGAAAATGAAGAGGGTGAGCAAAAAACTTTACGTATTGTGGGGATTGATGAAATTTATGATCATCACCCGCAGCATATTTCGATTGAATCGCCTATGGCCCGTGCACTGCTTGGCAAAGAAGTAGATGATGAGATTGAAGTACACACGCCATCTGGGAAAAAGCTTTGGTATATCAATACAATTCGCTATGAAAAGAGCGAAAACCCAGAAAAATAAATCAATTTGTATTTATTTTGAGCGTTTGAATTAAAAGTTAAATAAAAGATTTGCCAACTTGTGTTTTTGTTTATATTATAGCGCTCGTTGGAAGCGTGGCAGAGCGGTTTAATGCACCGGTCTTGAAAACCGACGAGGGTGTGAGTCCTCCGTGAGTTCGAATCT